>JBHJOU010000222.1:0-7003 GCA_050329355.1 Rivularia sp. (in: cyanobacteria) | reverse complement strand
ATGAGCGATCGCAATCACTGTCCTACCAACAGAAAGCTTTTCCAAAGATTCTTGAATCAACCGTTCTGATACAGAATCCAAAGCACTGGTGGCTTCATCCAAAATCAAAATTTGGGGATCGCGAAGTAATGCACGTGCGATGGCGATTCGCTGTCTTTGTCCCCCGGATAATCGAACACCGCGATCGCCGAGTTGAGTATCAAAACCTTCAGGCATATCTTCAATAAATTCTAATGCATTGGCAAGTCTAGCGGCTTCTTTGATTTCAGCTTCGGAAGCGCTGAGTGTACCGTAAGCAATATTATTCCAAACTGAAGTATTAAAAATAAATGTATCTTGACTGACAACAGCCATGTTTTTCCGTAGCGAGTAGATGTCAAAATCTTTTAAGTCGATTCCATCAACAAAAATATGCCCTTCTGTTGGATCGTAAAATCGAGGAATCAAATCTGCAAGGGTGGTTTTTCCAGCACCAGATGCTCCTACCAAAGCAGTTGTTTTTCCCTTTTCAATGGTCAGGGTAATATTTTGTAGCACTAAATTGCTCGGTTCGTAACCAAAATCAACAGATACTATGTCAATAGAACGATTCAACTGTTTAAATTCAGTATCGCCATTTTGGAAGTACTCTTGGTTATCACTTTCAAGTAATTTTGTGACATTATCTAAGGAACCATTTAAGGTACTCATGAATGCTAGCGTTCCATTGATATCCTGAATACTAGGTACAAGACGAGTCATCACAAAGAAAAATGTTAATAAAGACTCAACTGGTAAAGTAAATTTCGCAAAGGAAAGAATAATTAAACCAATCAGCGCGGTAGTTGCAATTGCTTCAGCTATGGGTTTTACCAAAGTCCAAGCTCTTGCAACTTTTATTGAAGCATTAAGTAATTTACCGCTAACGCTATAAAAACGCTCCCGTTCAAAATCTTGGGTACCTGATGCTTGAACTGTGCGGATACCATTAATAAACTCTGTGGCTGTTGAATGAAAAAGACCGTTAGCATTAGAAATTCCAAAGCTTGATTCTCGAACACGAGCATTAAGGGTTGAAAGTCCTACTCCTAAAAGGGTAAAAAGCAACACTGAAACTATCGAGAGTTCCCATGATATCAAAAACATGGAGATAAAATAAACAGAAACTGCCATTCCCCTAGTAATCAGGAAAGCAGCACCACCAAAACCTTGCTTTAATCTCTCTATTTCAGTGGTTATCGTATTTATCAGTTCACCGGAACGAGTTTTAACAAAATAACTTAAGGGTAATGCTTGTAAATGTTCAAACATCCGTTTACGTAAACGGTCTGCAAGATGCAATTGTGCCGATTCGGTATATATTGCACCAAAATAATTGAATGCAGAACGCAGCCAAGTACTTAATAAAATTAATATTGATATTCTATATAAACGACTTGTTGCCGAAGTTTTGACTCCTAATATCCAGATATCAAACCAAGCAATACCCGTGTGAATCGGTTCTGCATTACTCCCGGCTGTGAGACTTTGTAAAAAAGTTAACAAAAAACCAATAGTAAAACCTTCAAAAGCCGCTGCTAGTATAGAAAAAACTAAAGCAAATATAGTAACCTTACGAAAATGTTTAAATTCTCGTAATATTAAATAGTTATCCTTCCAGAAGTTAGTTGCTTTTAGTAAATTGCTCAATGGCTGGTATATTTTTGTCTGCATATATAATTTTATTTTTTTTAACTGTTAGAGTAGTGGCTCATCAAGGATTGATTCTTTCTTAACAGGATAGTAGTGTCAGATAAATACTCATCCCTTTTACTAAATAGTTAAGCAGAAATATTTAGCTATTTTTGAACAGGAATCAAATTGCTATATTTTATGAGTTTTTCTTGCAACTTGCGTGATCACCAGATAATATCCCTGTTACCTCCCCTAACTAACTAAATAATTTATTTTGCACGACTACGAACCCAGAATTTTTGTAATTATTACCCCAGGATACAATGCCAACATGAAAGCTAAAATATAGTTTTTACAGGTGTTGGCAGTGATGATTTTGTTGAATTAGCAAGGTAAAGTATGAATAAGATTTCTTGACATTTTATAGATAAGATATCAACTATGATACTTGGCTATCTAGATGTAAGACGCTTGATTCAGCCTCTATTTCCCACGAACTCATGATTCCTGGTAGATGATTTAGTTGTTTTTGTGCCTCTGGAGTTAACTTGATCGCATCTTCCAAAGTCCAACAACGAGAACCAAATAAGCCTATTTCACCTCGAAACACATTTAACAACTGTGGTAAGTTTTCTAAACCGGATTTATGCATCCACTTGCCTATTTGTGTGGTGTTTTGGTTTATTGCTTCTCTATCGGCAGATTTTGTCCGATATTTGATTATCTTGAATAATTTACCTCTTTCACCAACGTGCCAAGTGCGTTCAAATATTGGTGCTTGAGCGTCTAGTTTCATGAATAATGCTAATAGTAACATCAGCGGACTTAATACTAGTAGAAAAACGCTGGCGATCGCCCACTCAATTAAGCGCTTGAAACCCCCGATAAATAAAGTATTTGACTTTGGCTGCTTTTTGTCAGCACTTATAGACAAATATATTGGCTTGGAAATGGACGCACAAGCATCTGCCCAAAGCCTTACTTTTTCTTCACCCAATTTGGGATCTATGCGAACTAACTTAACGGAAGAATGTTTTAAGCATTCCTTCAAAGATTCATGATTATCTAATGAAGGCATATAAGGCTGCTTAATTGTACCCGAAGATTTAACTAATAATTGATTGCGTCGCCATTGAAGGGTGCAGTAGATCGAATTCTTAGATTCAAATCCACTGCGGCTATTGTATAAAGTTGGAGCTATTGATATTGTCATATGAATTTTAATTTGTGTGGTGGTAGACAGCTTGTTTTATATACAACGCCGGAAAAAATGCCTATTATCCGTAATTGTTGGCTTCACTTCCATCAAGAATAAATGATGTAGGCAATTAATAAAGAAAAAAGTGCTGTTGCGGTAATTACATAACTTTTATTAATTCGATAGAAAACCTACCTTCATACAAGATACGAGACTACCGATAAATAAATTAAATTTTGCGATTACCTTTTTTTTTGCAACGGTATTCTATAAACAGGATATAGGAAACTATATGAATAACGCTATTTCAAATAAATTCTTTATTTATTCTTTAAACAGTAACTAGTTTACTACACTTATTATTAAGGTACTATGAATTAAATTTACGTAAAACTTAATAACTATATTATTGTCAATTTCTAAGTAATTGTAACATAAATATTTTTCGCAACTTAATAAAGTTTTTTGATTTGCAGAGCTTTACTAAAAAAAAACAAATATACAAGAGAATTCACGTAAAATTCATATATACCTGATTTCATCTAGTGTGGCTTTTATCAAATTATTCAATTTAAAATAAACGTTTGGTATTATCCTAAGTAATGCATATAGCTTCCATCGCAAAGTCGAATTAACCGCAGACCATGAACGGGCGGTGAGTATGTCAAAATATAAAAGGCATACGCTTAAAAAACGCTGCCTTAATAAATTAAATTAAATATTTATTATTGATTATTGCTCCTAGTCCTGCAAGTATCTACTCTTCCACGGCTCCTTTGAGTGCAAGTTGCTGTTGCTTGACATGGGGAACATAGCTAAAACTAGAGTTTGACACTCCATTTGCCACAACGCCAAGTAAATTTAACTTACCGAGCATTGCAGTAGCTTGTGCAACTTGGGTACGAGTTACCTTGCCAATACTTGCTACCATGATTACGCCGCGACAAGTTGATGCTGTGAGTAAAGCATCCACCAAACCAAGTACTGAAGAGCCATCCAAGATGACTAAATCGTAATTTTCTTCAAATGCACTCATCAATTCTTCCATACGAGGAGAGCTTAATAGATTCGCTGGGTCTTCGGGAATTGGTCCTGCGGTTAAAATATCGATATAAGATGAACCTGAAGATTGAAGAGTTATCTGGTTAGGTAGAGCTACATCGCTTGTCAACAAAGTAGAAAGACCTTGTTCGTTGGGAAGATTGAGATTTTTATGTACGCTAGGGTCGCGTAAATTGGCATCAATTAATAATACCTTTTTATGCAAGCGAGCAGCACTCATCGCTAAACCTAAAGCTAAAGCTGATTTACCTTCATCGGGTAACGCTGAGGTTATCATCAAAGATTTGAAGGTAGAAACAGAATTGAGCAATTCGATATTTTTGTAAATTAGGTCGAGGGATTCCCAACGTGGCGGTGATTGCAACACCTGAATTGTCCAAGGAGCAAGAACTTCTGGCTTGCCGAAGGGTAATCTAAATATGGGTTCTTTGGCTTTTGCAGAAGGTAATTTAGGAGTTGTTCCCAATAAGGGGATGGCAATTTGTTTTTCTAATTCAGCAGTAGTCCGAACTGCATCATCTCCGGCTTCGCGAGCGAAAGCTGCTATCCCTCCTAACATCAAACCAACTACTCCACCCAACATCAGGTTTTGTTGCAGATTTGGACCTAAGTAGTTTCCTTCTTGGGGTTCTTCCACTACTTCCCAATTAAATCCACCTTTGTTGAGTTCTTGCTCTAATTCTTGCTCTACTTTCAAGAGCTGCTGCAAGCGTTGACGAGTCAAGTCTACCTGGGGCTGTAAGCGGTTATATTGAGCTAAGAGGAGAGGAAATTTTCTCAATTCTTGGTTTAGCTGTTCTTCTCTTTGTGCCAAACTTTGGTCGCGAGCAGCTAAAGCAAACAGATTTGTTTGGGTTTCTGCTAAATTACTAGCAAGGTTGAGGTCTGTTTGAGAAAGCTGTCCTTGGTTAAGTATTTCACCCGAATCGATCGTGCTTGCATCCGTATTACTCCCTCCTAAAGCTCTTCCGACTTCTTGTTGTAATAACTGTTTTTGTTCTATAAGCTGTTCTTTGAGCTTTAAAACGTCCGGATGACTTTCTGTAAAACGCAAATTGGCTTGGGCGATCGCCAACTCGGTTTTTTGGATTTCGTTGAGCAAGGATTGGTAGCGAGTTGACTGACTCAACCGAGAAGACACCAGTGCATTTTGAGGAGTTTGTTTTAATTGTTGTTGTAAAGAGTTGAGCCGAGCTTGAGCTTCTTTATATTGATTACGAGTTGTGGTTCGTTCTTGCTGAATATTATTTAAAGCATCTTCATAAGCTTTAGCTTGTGTAGAAGGATCTGTTAAATTCTCAGTTTTGCGAAACCTTAATAACTGCGCTTCAGCTTTGTTTAGCTCGTCAGCGACATTTTTTTTCTGTTCTCTGACAACTCTCAGACCATTTCCTAAACGCTTTCTCTGCTGCTCTTTGTTGTAATCGAGATAAACTTGCCGTATAGCTTCTAATACTTTTTGAGTTTTTACTGGGTCTTGACCTGTATACTCGATGCGGAATATTTTAGTTGCAGTATTATCTTCTTTTGACCTTAGTTGCTCTAAGGATAAAGCACTTTTGATATTATTTACGGTTATCTCCGGATATTCAGGCTTTAGTTTATCAACTGCTTCTTTTATAAGTGAAGAACTACCCATTAAATTCAACTGAGTAGCGGTATCTATCTTCACATTAGAGTCCGTAAACTGATTTTTTCCTATTTCCGTTCCTTCTGCTTTTGCTTGATAATTTGGCTCTACTAGCAGTTCCATTGAACTCTTGTATGTAGGCGGTGTTTTCTTATATATATAATAACCCGCTCCTACGGAAGCCAGAAATACGATCAAAAACCAAGGAAATCGCCGGATTAATACCGCAAAGAGTTGTCCGTAACCCGGTTCTGTATCAGCAGCTGGATTTACATGGGGACTTAGGCTGGCTTGATTCACTTTATTAATTTCCTCAGCTAACAAATCAGAGACTGCGATCGCTGTATTTGACTAGTTTGGTCGATGACTTGTTCGACTTTACTAAAAAATGCCTCTTCCGAAAAATTGGCTACAGCATGATTGCGGATGTTATCGTAATTCCAATAGATTTCCCTGGCTTCTAATAATGCGGTTTGTAGAGAATCAGGTGTTTGCCTTTTGAAAAAGACTCCTGTTTTACCAGGTACCTGAGTATCTAAAACTCCTCCGGCTCCGAAAGCTACTACTGGTGTTCCACTAGCATTTGCTTCTACCGGAACTAATCCATAATCTTCTAAGGCTGCAACTATTACTGATTTTGCCTTAGAAAACAATTGGGTACGTTCTAAATCTGATACGTGACCCACAAATTCGATATTTTTCAAAGCTTTTGATTGTAAGCGTTCTTTTTCTGGACCGTCACCTGATATTTTCAAATGCCAACCCAGCCAGTTAAAAGCTTCTACTATTATATCAAGTCGTTTGTAACCGATCATTCTTGCAGATGCAAGAAAATAATCATCTTTGGAATCGGAATAAACAAATTTACTCGTATCAATCGGGTAGTTAATAACTATTGCTTTTTTACCATAAGTACTTTTGATCCGTCGTGCAACAACACTAGAATTCGCAATGTACAGGTCTGGTTCTTGTGCATAAGTTAAGTCTACATTTCTCATTAACTGAAAAACTTTTTCAATTAATGGAGCAAAGTACTGATAGTCAGCATATTCTCTTAAGTAAGTTTCCGTATCCCAAAGAAAACGAGTCACATTATGACAAAAGCAAATGTGACGTGCTTTGGGGCTTTTTCGTACAGCTTTGGCAAAACTAGTACTACTACTAATAATTAAATCATATTCTTGTAAATCTAAAGCCCGAAAAGCAGGAAAATACAAAGGAGCCATCAGGCGAAAGTATTTTGCAGCACCAGGAATATTTTGTAAGTAAGTCGTGTTGACTATCCGTTCACCTAGATCAATAGTTTTTTGAGCATCGTATAAAGATGTAAAAATATCAGCTTCAGGAAAACGTTTACAAAGTAATTCAAATACTCGTTCTGCGCCACCTTTTTGGGTTAAATAATCATGGACTAAAGCAACTTTCATGTTGTTCCCTATAAAATTACACTTCGACCGCAA
>JBHJOU010000295.1:0-2279 GCA_050329355.1 Rivularia sp. (in: cyanobacteria) | reverse complement strand
GTAAGTAAATTAAAATTAGCCAATCGTGGTGATTTAGGCGCTCAAGTTGTTAAATTTGCTGTTCCAACTGACAATCTTGCGGGTATTGCTTTAGTCAAACCGGAAACTGAAATCGCCCTTGTCACCAGCAATCAACGAGTAATACGTCTGAACGGAGACAGTGTACCTGTATTGAATAAAAATGATCATGGCAAAAAGATTGTAGAACTCAACCGCGATGAAACAATTGTCACTATTAACGAAGTGGCAATTGAAAATAATTCCTAGTTTTTAGCTGCGGATTGATTGGGAAAAATTGTGATTTACGATATTGTTAGGGGTAATTTATCAATTACCTCTATCTTCAGTGAAGAAGATTCTAGCTGATTTTAAAGTAAAAATTTGTTATCATCAAAGATTGTTAAAGTCCACATTTGTAACATTTATGTTGAAAAATGTTGCAAATGTTAAAATATTTGCTATATTTAAGTTACAAAAGGTTACAAAATATTAGGAATTCATCTCGGAGTATTAATTATGGCAAACTCAACTAAAATACCTGTTGCAACAACTGAAGATCGTAATGCTTGGCGTTGGGGCTTTACTCCTCAAGCAGAAATTTGGAACGGTCGTTTAGCGATGATTGGCTTTGTCGCTGCTGCTTTAATTGAACTTTTTTCCGGTAAAGGCTTTTTGCATTTCTGGGGTATTCTGTAAATTTTAAGACCCACTTTATCGAAGTTTTAAGTTTTAAATTTAACCTACTTAAAAATAAAGACCTGGGAAATACTTAGTAATCCCAGGTCTTTTTATCGTAGTTTGCCACAAGTTACTAATGACAAACTACTGAATGCAAAAACAACATATTTGATCTTGATGAGGCAGATTCGGACGGGCAGGGATGCCCATCCCAGACATTGCTTTATAATATAATGCTGTACCTCATTTATCTGCAAAATGCTGTAATTTACCGAATATATTCTTTCAGAACGCTATTACGATTGGGGTGACGCAACTTACGAAGTGCTTTTGCCTCAATTTGACGAATACGTTCGCGAGTAACGTTAAAAATTTGTCCAATTTCTTCAAGAGTTTTCATCCGACCATCATCTAAACCATAGCGCAGTCTGAGAACATCGCGTTCGCGAGGACTCAAACTATCTAAGACTTTTTCGAGGTCTTCCCGTAGTAAACTCTTGGAAACTTGGTCTTCAGGTGTTTCACCATCTGACTCAATAAAATCACCCAAACGGGAATCTTCTTCTTTACCGATGGGAGTTTCTAAAGATATTGGTAGCTGAGCGGATTTGGCGATAAATCTCAGCTTTTCAATAGTCATCTCCATGCGAGTAGCTATTTCTTCCTCTGTGGGTTTGCGTCCCATTTCTTGAGAAAGTAGCTTGGTGGTTTTCTTAATGCGAGAGATGGTTTCATACAGGTGAACTGGTAGACGAATCGTCCGAGATTGATCGGCGATCGCCCGAGTAATAGCCTGACGAATCCACCATGTAGCGTAAGTAGAAAACTTATAACCTTTTTCATGGTCGAACTTTTCAGCAGCACGAATCAAACCTAGACTACCTTCCTGAATCAAATCTTGGAAAGACAATCCACGATTCATGTATTTCTTAGCAATCGAAACTACAAGGCGCAGGTTAGATTGAACCATTTTATCTTTCGCCCTACGTCCTATATGAAGGCGATAGCGAAATTGCGGCAAAGGCAGCTGTACGGCTTCTGCCCATTCGATGTCTCTAGGTTCGCGTTCGAGCTGCTGCAAGAGTCTTTCGCGCACTCTTTCTAATTCGAGCAAATCAGCAATTTTACGTGCCAATTCAATTTCTTCATCTGCTCTTAGAAGGCGAATTCTACCAATTTCCTGTAAATACAGGCGAATAGAATCTTCGGTGTAGTGCTTTTTCTTCGCTTGCGTCCGACGACGACCTTTAGCAGCTTTTCCAGCCTTGGCTACGTCAGCAGACTGAGTTTCGCTAAATTCTTCCTCTAATTCGCCTTCATTGATAAGTAAATCTTCTTCTTCTTCTTCTTCTTCGATTAAGAGTTCTAACTCCATCTCGGGCTGATTTATCACTCCTAGGTTAGGTTGATAAATATTTTCGAGTACGTTGTTAGCCTGGTTCATGCCGCGTTCCTCATGCTCCTTGCAGAATCAATTACTCCGGGTGGTGTCTTCCGTACTGAAAGCTGTTTTTTATGCAGCTTAAACGTTTACAATAAATCAAAGGGCAATCGCCCACTCTTCAACAAAGATAGAAATTTTTGGCATTGGTCGCAGTTTC
>JBHJOU010000831.1:0-2872 GCA_050329355.1 Rivularia sp. (in: cyanobacteria) | reverse complement strand
GTGAGAAGTGAAGAGTGAAGAGTTAGGAGTTAGGAGTTAGGAATGAGGAATTAGGAGTTAATAATTAAGATGAACTTATATATTGAATATTCTTCACTGATAACTGTTCACTGTTAACTGATTTATGGAAGGAAAAGATTGGCTTATTACCGCAAATGGTGAATATCAAGCTTGTAAATCTGTAAGAATATGGGATTTAATTACTGAGAATTATCGTCTTTATCGTTTCCTTACGGAATTAGAAGATGTTCTGATTAATGAATCAGATGAAAGCAATTGTTTAGCAGAAATTAGGCTATTAGTCAGACGATTGCTAGTTAATTCTTATTGGATCAAAACTCAACACCCTGAACCTGATTTCAACACCGGAACTTCTGTTAAACTTTTATATGATGAGTTGGGTTTTCCTTTTACAATTCAAACTGTAACGTTTACACCAGGAACACAATCCAATATTCACAATCATGGAATTTGGGGAATCGTCGCAGTATTAAAAGGACAAGAAAAGAATACTATTTGGAAGCGAAATCCTACCGCCGAATATCCAAATAAAATTGAACCCGCAGCAGAAATTATTTTAAATCCTGGCGATATTATTAGTTTTGCTCCGGGTGCAATTCATAGTGTAAAAGCAATCAGCGAAGAACCAACTGTAACTTTTAATTTATACGGTGAAACTAAATCAAAAGAACGTTTTGCATTTGATATTGTTCATCATACTGCAAAGAATTTTTAAGGTTAAAGGTTAAAGGTTGTAAAAAGTAAACCCATAACAAGCATCAACTAACAACTAACCACCATCAACTAAACTTGGAGATTTTTATGGTAAAGGTAATTTTTTACGAAAAAACTGGCTGTCGAAATAATACTAAACAAAAAACTCTGTTAACGGCAGCGGGGCATCAAGTTGAAGCCCATAATATATTAGAAGAAAAATGGACTAAGGAGCGTTTGCTTTGGTTTTTTAAAAATCGTCCGGTAGCGGAATGGTTTAACCCCTCTGCACCTAAAATTAAATCTGGTGAGATAAATCCGGAACAATTAGACGCGGAAACTGCGATTAATTTAATGTTAGAAGAACCGTTGTTTATTCGTCGCCCTTTAATTCAAGTTGGTTATCGTGGGGAAGTTGGTTTCGATACTCAAGTTATTGATAATTGGATTGGTTTAACACCTAAAGATGAAACTTTACAAGAAGTCAGTCAAAAGTTGATGAGCCAAGATTTACAAGGTTGTCCTAATAATCATCAGCATCATCATTGATGTTGAATTGGTAATTGGTAATTGGTAATTGGTAATTGGTAATTGGTAATAGGTAATTGGGAATTAGTAATTAGTATTTTGAAACCGGGTGTCTTTGAGATGTCCGGTTTTTTACTTCCCTTTTTTCTATATCTGGCATTAAACAAAATTAGTGCTATTAACAAACCAATTTTCAATTATCAAATCCTTAAAAAACTCAAAATCAGAAGTATTATTAGTTACTAAAATTAAATTATTACAGTAAGCAATACTCGCAATTTGATTATCTATAAAAGCAGGAGTTTTGCCAATCTTGGATAATCTAGCTCTTTCTTGGGCGTGCCATTGCGCGGCATTTAAATCGTAATCAAGGACTGGTAAATTTAATACAGATTCATGAATATAATTCCAAAGAGACTCTCGCCGCTTAGATTCTGGCAACCGTAAACAGCCATGTAATAGTTCATGAACAACAATACTAGAAAGGACAATTTCTGATTTATGAATATCTAGTTTGTGCAAAACATTGACATTAGGAATAGGACGTGCTGGCTCTGAGAGAATATTGGTATCAAGTAAGTATTTCAAGCTCATAGCTCAATTTCTCTTCCCACACTGCTATCTCGTAAGTCAGCAAAATCATCATCAGTAAAGATAATCCCTTCGCTTTGGATTACGCTTCTAAATTTTTGTAATCCTTGCCAAAAATTATCCCCTCTGGATTCCTCTTTTTTTTTACGGAGAAACTCAAATAAATAGTCCTGTTCTTCTGTAGACAAACTTTCAATAGAATTAATAATTTCTTGTAAAGTTATCATAAAACCTCCTAATCAAATAAACCTTACCTAAGTAACTCTATTTTAATTTCTAAATCCAAAGCCTCAGTCTCTTATATTTAGCCATTTTCTGCGTTTAGCACTCATTAATCCAAAAAATTACCAGCCACCACATAATTCAGTTTTTAACACTTAATGTTGATTTGCGACGCTTTAACAACAAATATAATTAGTGCGTCTAACCCAACCTACAAGAGGACTTTTTATAAATAATTTTTATAAATAAATTTTGCCAATTTGGCAGTTAATTTTGTCTAAATAATGATACTATTTGCGCTTTAGTACTTATTATTACAGCTAATCCTACTAAGCGTATAATGTCAAATTTATTTTATATTTATTTTATTTTGATTTTTCTACAGGTTTTACTGTGTATCAAAATATATTATGGGGTACAGTACCCGTTCAAATCGCAGCTAAAACGATTAAACTAATTAATGAATAAATCTTGACTTGAAAATAAATATATATTGTTAAAATCGAACAACAACTTAAAGAGTGATGATTTAAGTACCAAATAATGGTATTAATCTATTTGAAACGTTAATTTATTTTTTAAATTATTAAGAGTGTAACTATTGTGGGAAATAATGCCAAAATCCCTGATAATCGGTCAAAATTATCAATTTTAACCAAGTAAATTACGGGCTAATTTATCGGCATTATTCCATCACAGCCATCTACCAAAAATCTGGTAACAAAATAATCTCTGCGGGTTGGGGAATAAGTATGAAAAGTGACATAGCAGTAGAGAAATTACGCCGCTATAAGGAGTATGCAGAATCCGTACTTCA
>JBHJOU010000044.1:0-2329 GCA_050329355.1 Rivularia sp. (in: cyanobacteria) | reverse complement strand
ATAAAATAGATGAAAAGTAGGGTGTGTTATGGCTTTCTGGGATTCGATAAGAAAAAGAGTAGGTGAAAATTTGCCGTAACGCACCAACAACTTTTGGTGCGTTAGATGTATTCAAATTATATGTTTTAGAAGAATATAGTCGTGCATCTAACACACCCTACAAGAATTTTATTTTTTATTTATAAACACGCTCTTAGCTCGATGGAGGCAAATTATTTGGATCGATACCTTGAGCTTCCAAATAAGCCATTAATCGTTCCTTTTCCTGACGCTCCTTCTCGGCTCGTTGATGCTCTTGTTCGGCTCGTTGATGTTCCTGCTCGGCTCGTTGACGTTCCAATTCAACTAATTCAACAGCCCAAGGCAATAAATTACCATTCACATCCCACCAACGCAACCAGTAACCAGTTCGAGCTTCTTTTGTTCCTTGCCAAGTTCCTAAAAATAAACCCATGGAATCAATCCAATGACGACCATTTTCATCGGGTAATTCTAGCTTGTAGCGCTGATTCTCTAATTTATAAAATTCTAGCAAACCGCCGTCTGGGTCAAAAATTACATAAATAGGAACCTGTAATATTTGTTCGTAAAAAAACCATTTTCCTGGTGGGTAAGTTTGTTTTGAGGAATATTCTTCACCTTGGACATATCCTTCACCTTTAGTGTCCGACAAAAATTCCATTACCACCCCAGGGATTTCCCCTTCTAAATTCGGTGTATAGCTTTTGCGGTTGCTAACAATTTCCTTGGTTGCGCTTACATAAACCCAGTCTGGTGCTTTTGTTGTAAATCGTCCATCTAACGTTGCACAAAGCCCAAAATTTGAAGCGATTAACATCTGGGGTTGGATATATCCAATTATTTCCAAGCTTTCAGGCAAAGCACCAGCCAGCAACGGCTGACCTGTATTCTCCACTGGGTCATCCTCTAAAATAATATCATCGGGTAGCGCTTCCCAAGATATTACCATGCCAGCTTTGGATTTGGATTCGCTCAGTTGGGTTGCCATTTTTCACCCCATGTTTTGTCAATTTATTTCTATTTTATCTAGGGTCTGCTGAAGAAGTCTTGACATTCAAATTCTCTCGTTTTCTTTTTCAGAATTTATTTTACCATTAATATAGTCACCGTACATTTTTCTCAGTCTTATGGCTAAAATCATATTAGAAAACATAGATTCTAATGTTATTAAAAAACTTGAAGAACTTGCCGTACAACACGGTCGTTCTTTACAAGAAGAATTAAAACATATTTTAGAGCAAGTAACACAAACTAAAACTAGTGATACAGTTGATTATCAAGAAATGATTTTGCAAGTTCAAGAAATGTTTGCTGGACGTACTTTTAGAGACAGTGCTGAACTTCTCAGTGAAGATAGGGAACGATGAGCAGCTATGTTGTTGACGCAAGTGTAGCAATCAAGTGGTTTCTTCCACAGATATACGCTGATAATGCACGACTTTTGCTTACAAATAATCATAATTTATTGGTTCCAGATTTAATATTCCCTGAAGTCGGAAATATTCTTTGGAAAGAAGTACGTTTTGGTTTAGCTACTGCCCAAGAAGCAAAAGCAGTAATAACAGCATTTAGTGCATTACCTTTACAGGTTTATGCTTCAAAACCTTTAATTTCACAAACTATAAACATCGCACTACAAACACAGCGATCGGTTTATGACTGTCTTTATTTATCACTTGCCTTAAGTGAGGGATGTCAAATGGTTACAGCGGATAAAAAGTTTTACAATGCTTTGAAAAACACAAATTTTGCAACTAATCTTTTGTGGATAGAAGATATAGCAATCCTAAATGATTTGTAAGAAATTTATATATAATCTGGCGGTTTAAACCGCTACTACAGAAACTAAGTCCACCTTACGGTGGACTTAATTAAATAACCCGCTGCCACGGCGCGTGCCGGCTTGTGTAGCTGCGACTTCCAGTCGCCAGGTATTGCCAATGTAAATTTATGCACTTTGGGAAGACGATTCAATATTGGAACGTACCATTTAATTAAGTCGTATGTCTTCTGGATTATTGGCAATTCTTCTTGCAATTGTGGCATTCTGTTGTAGGGTGTATTAGACGCACGACTATATCTCAATTTCAACAATAACTTAAATGCGTCTAACGCACCATCTGTTTTCTGGTGCGTTACGGCAAATTTTTAATTATATCACAATACGGTTCAGTTAAAGCCAAAAACCTTGATATATGTAGGTTGGGTTGAGGAACGTTCACCGCTAGGTGTGCCGGAGGCACAACCCAACCGAAAGGCGGGTTTGTTGGGTTTCGCTCCCGCCTCAACCCAACCTACAATTTTCCTT
>JBHJOU010000075.1:0-2551 GCA_050329355.1 Rivularia sp. (in: cyanobacteria) | reverse complement strand
AATACCAATCCAGGCACCGCGAGTAGTCCAACTAACGAACTGTTCTGATTGTTTTTTAGTTATCGGAACCCAGGGTAAAATACGAGGAGACTGACCGTAATCTGTCCCTAGTGAAGCTTGACGTCGTTTTGCTTCGCCCATAATTGAGATTAAGATACATCGTACCAAATATCTACTACTACTCATCGTAGCGCTTATAAAACCATAATTAGCTAGATATTTTATAAAAAAATATTATTGAATGTAAACTCTTATGAGTATTTTTTTATATTGTTAACTACATCGCGACGTTTTTGTGGTTTATTCCGATATATTTATCTATTTCAATGGATATGCTGAAACTATAAATAAATGTTAATTTTCATTTTAATCTTTTAATTTATACTATTGTTTGAAGATAAGCAATGATGAATTTTTGTTGCTTAAAATTCACCGAAATGCATACCGAACTCAACAACACCAAAAAATTGGGTTTGTTGTAAACTCTAAGCTTGAAAACCTCGATCAAAATCTAGACTTAAAGAATACTGTATTCAAAAGTATTGAAAATTATTTTTGATTTAGCTGTTAATCTGATAGCGAGAAGAATATTTTCATAAGTGTTGGAACTATGCTGATTTTGTGCTGTTCATCAGGTATAGTTTTGCATGGGTTTTAAGACACGTAGGCTAATCGACCTACCGCACTGCATAGTACATTATACGCGCAAATTAAAGATGAAATATAAGGGCTTTTCCATTTCTTTAGGCAATAATTCCCGTCTTAACTTAAAATTACCTTTCTCTATTGCTGCTTTGGTTATAGTGTCTGGTGGTTCGATGCTACCACTAGTAGAAGTTGACGCAAGTGGTACAAAACAAACTATCGCTCAAACTTTGATCGGACAAAATCCCGTAGCAAGCAGCATAATTTACGTAAATCCACAGAGTGGTACGGATGCTGCTGGAGGCGGTACTACTGAAGCTGCACCATATAAAACTATTACTTTCGCTCTGCAACAAGCACAATCGGGTACAGTTATTCAACTCGTACCCGGTACCTACAGCAGCGAAACAGGAGAACAATTTCCTCTGACAGTTCCACAAGGAGTAACATTACGAGGAGACGAAGCTGCTAAAGGACAAGCGATATTAATTACAGGAAGCGGTAAATACACCAGCCGTACTTTTGCCGCTCAAAACGTGACTATTCTTCCTCAAAATAACTCTGTGATTAGTGGTGTTACCGTTACAAATCCAGAGTCTCGCGGTACTGGTGTATGGATAGAATCAACTAATCCAAGAGTTATAAACAGTACTTTTACGAATAATAAACGAGAAGGTGTTTTTCTTACTGGTACTGCTAATCCCATAATTGCCGGTAACATTTTTATTCAAAATACAGGTAATGGCGTTTCTGTCGCAAAATCTGCTGTGGGAGAGATTCGCGGTAACTTATTTCAAGATACAGGATTCGGTTTAGCGATTGGTGGAGACTCTACACCTTTAGTAATTGAAAACCAAATTTTGCAAAACGTAGACGGAATCTTTATCTCCAATTCAGCTAAGCCGGTATTACGTAAAAACTTCATCCAAAACAATACACGGGATGGTATTGTCTCTATTTCTCAAGCTCAGCCTAACTTGGGAACCGCTGAAGAAGCGGGTGGTAACTTAATCCGCAATAATAAGCGTTTTGATCTAAACAATGCTACTCAAGGTCAAATTTTAGCTATTGGTAACGATATCGATCAAGGTAAAATTTCCGGACAAGTTGAATTTGTGGCAGCTGCTGTAGAACCCCTACCTGGTGGAGCTACGGCTTTCCGAGATGTCGCACCAAATTATTGGGCAAAAAGCTACATCGAAGCTTTAGCCTCCAAAGGTGTGATTGCTGGCTTCCCTGATGGTACTTTCAAACCCAACGAACCCGTTACCCGCGCTCAATTCGCTGCTATTATTAACAAAGCATTTGCACCAACCCCTCAACGACAAGCGATTAATTTTGGCGATGTCAGCAGCAATTTTTGGGCTTATAGTGCGATTCAAACAGCTACCAGAGGAGGTTTTCTTGCTGGTTATCCCAATAACACTTTTAGAGCGCAGCTAGAAATACCCAGAGTACAGGTTTTAGTTTCCTTGGCTAACGGTTTAGGTTTAACTGCAAACAATCAAAATGTTCTTTCTGTTTATAGCGATGCTTCCCAAATTCCTAATTGGGCTCAAGCACCAGTTGCAGCAGCAACTACAAAACAGCTGGTAGTTAACTATCCAACTGCCACACAATTAAGTCCCAATCGTCAAGCCACTAGAGCAGAAGTTGCAGCTTTTGTTTATCAAGCCCTAGTCAACGCCGGAAAAGCCCAAGCAATTCCCTCACCTTATGTAGTAACGGTTCAACAATAAAACTACTAGTTATTAAATACAACAATTAGAAGTCGGGTTTTTAGGTTAAATATAGCGGTTTTCACTTGAGTGGAATACAAATTTTACCTCACCCCGCCCTCCGGGCACCCCTCTCCTTAATAAGGAGAGGGGAAGGGGGTGAGGTTTTAGTGTATTGGACTCAACTG
>JBHJOU010000373.1:0-6852 GCA_050329355.1 Rivularia sp. (in: cyanobacteria) | reverse complement strand
TTGAGCGTACTTTCACTCCAAATCAGCAGAGGAGTTTTCGTCATCTCTGCATAAACTAAAGCCAACCAATGAGTAAAATGGTGCCATCCCCCGCAGATGATGACATCGGGTTGTTGCTTCCACAATTGATAAATAACATCGGGATTGAGAAAAACCGGCGCACTTTGATAAGATTTACCCAGTTGTAAACCCCATAACACTTGATAATTAAACTGTATTTTCTCCTTTTCTACCAACCAACTTCTGCGGCTTTCCGTCTCTGCGAAAAAGAAGACTGTTAAATCAATCTCTTCATCTTGAGCCAAGTAATTAAAAGGTGGAATGCGGTAAGGGGAAATAATTTCTGTGAGGATAATTGCTTTGGTTTTTGGCATAATTAACTCAACGCTTTTTCTGCTTCCAATTGTAACTGCCACGATTGAGCATAATTACCACCCTTAGCTAATAACTGCTGATGGGTTCCCGATTCTACCACCTTTCCCTGTGCCATCACATGGATTGTGTCTGCGTGCTGGGCTGTAGTCAAACGATGGGTAATTATTACTACCGTCCTACCCTGAGCTAATTGCCGCAAACTTCCCAGCCAATTATTTTCTGCCCAGGTATCCATTGCACTGGTTGGTTCATCCAAAATAACTATCGGTGCAGAACGCAACCATGCTCTAGCTAGTGCCAAACGTTGCCACTGTCCTCCACTCAATTCTGTGCCACCAAAGCGTTTTCCGAGTAAAGTATCATATCCTGCTGGTAATTGCCGAATAGTGATATCTGCTCCTGTTGCTTGGGCTACGGTATCAATTTGCGCGGGTGTGGGATTTGTATTTAAAGCTCCCATTATCATGTTATTCGTGACTGTATCGTGGTAACGAGCGGGAAACTGGAACATAACGCTGAAAAATTGCCGTAGTTCTGTTGTGGGGATATCGCGAATATCTACGCCATCGAGAGTAATTTTACCTGCCTTTGGGTCATAAAAACGACATAGTAATTTGCTTAGGGTGCTTTTACCCGCTCCATTTTCACCAACAATCGCCACTATTTGTCCTACGGGAATAGTTAAAGTAAAATTATCCAAAGCCAAATGCTGACTGCCGGGATAAGCAAAGCTAACCCCTTCAAAACAAATCCCCTTACTTAAACCCAAATTGACATTTTCATGCCGTTTGCATTCTCCATCTTTACTTGTCAACAATGGTTGTAGGGAAATAAATTCAAATAAATCTTGCAGTAAAAGTAAATTTTGGTAGGTTTTACCGCAGGTTCTCAGTAACCTGTGGAGCAATCCTTGGGCAAGCCAGAGGGATTGTAACAGCAAAGCTAAATCGCCTAAACTTAGTTTACCCCGTGCCATTTGTGATACCATCCAACTCAAGGCAATACCAAGTATAACTAAAGACAAAAAACTCGCAAGAAATTGAGCCAGACTGCGCGATCGCATTAACCGCATTTTCTCAGTTCGCAACTTTTGCCGCAGCTTTTGGTAGTCATCGTGAAAGCGATCGCCCAATGCAAATAAACGTACTTCGGCGGCGAATTCGCTTTCTATAAGGAGATTTTCGTAGTATTCAATGTAGCGTTGTGTCATTGTATTTTGCAATCGCCATTTATTTTGAATTTGATTGCTTTTATACATGACAAAAAACGACGGAAAACTGCTCAACAGTAATCCCAAGGGTAGCCAAATACCTAAAGGTAGCAACACTACAGCTACCGATAGCAGCGTCAAGGTACTTACACCCAATTCTCCTAAATTTTCTAGGAGGATAACGGGTTGATTTTTCCCTTCCACACAAGCCCGATGCAGGTGATTGTAATAATCGGGACTCTCGAAAAAAGCCAAATCAAGGGAAATTGCTTGACGGTGAATCGCCGAACTAGCATAATCTTGAGTTAATTCTGCAATTTGCGATTGCACCCAGATATTGAAATTGGCGATCGCTCCTCCAAATAGTAAAAGTCCCACCAAAATTGCAATGTAGATGAGAGCAGCAGTCAGATTAGTAGAGCGAATATCCGTTTTGACAACTGCAACAAAACTATTAATGGCAGTTTTGACAAGAAAAATTTCGATAGCGGGTAAAATTCCTTGGAAAACGAGTAAAATTACCCAGATAATCATCCAATAACCTGCTGCTTGCCAAACTAATTTAATAGCTTTGGGTAGATAAGGTAATTGGGGTAAGATTGAGCGCAGTTTGATTACAATTTTGGTCATTCCGTTGGATTACTTAATTCCTTCAATTCCAATTGTTTGGACAAAATAGAAAAATAACTAATTAGCATCAGAATTATGGAACAACCCAATTTTGTCATAAATATCAAATACTTCCCGACACATCTTTTCTACAGAAAAATCTTTATTTACCATCTCCAATCCTTTATTTCCCATCTCATTTCTAACATGAGGATTTTGCAGCAACTTAAGCATTGCATCAGCCAAAGCAGGAACGTCTTCTATAGGTACTAATAAACCTGTTTCTTGATGAATCACAACTTCTGGAATTCCTCCTACAGGAGTAGCAACAACTGGTAAACCTGCTGCCATTGCTTCTAAAATCACTAAAGGTAAACCCTCTGTATAAGAAGGTAAAACTAATAAATCGGAAGAGGCTAATAATTGAGGAATATCAGCACGATGACCTAAAAAACGAACTGAGTTATTAATTCCTAATTCGCAAGCCATATCTTTTAAATATGTTAGATAAGTTCCATTTTGTTCCAAATCCTTACCAACAATCAAATATACAGCTTCTTGTCGCAATTGTTGTAAATTTGCCGCAGCTTTAAGTAAAATATGCTGTCCCTTACTTTTACAAAGTCTACCAATATGAATTACAACCGGGATGTCATCGGGAATATTTAACTGACTGCGAATATTCGTGTTAATTTGCTGATGATTAACAGGAGTACCGTTATATACAACATGAAATTTATGAGAGTCAAAACCTTCTGTAATCAATGCATCTTTTACCTGATGAGAAACAGCAATAATTGCATTGCAGCATTTTCTACTTGTCCAATAGTTCATTATATTTTGATAGCTCCTGATGAAATAATTACTACTGAGAGAATCTTGTAAATGAGCGTGAATAATTACAGGTACACCAGCTAATTTCCCAGATAAAGCAGATATAATCGAACCAGCAAAAGGAGCATGAGCGTGAACCAGAGAAACTTGTTCTTTATTGATTAACTGTGCCATTTTTACTGCTGATAACCAATTAAAAGAGCGAGTAGTATCCAAATGGTAAACTTTAACTTTCTTTTCTCGAAGGAAATCGCAAAATCTTCCTTCGGAAGGTGAATTAACTAAAACATCCCAACCTTGATTTAATGCTGCTTCGATTAGATGCAAACAAACGATATTACCACCTGTAACTTGTCCATCAATGATGGGGTATAGTATTTTAGGATTTGCGCTCATAAATCATTTTTTGACTGTTAATACCAAGCAAAACCAAATCAGCACCAAAATAATCATCTAGCCAGCTTGATTTTTCTCGAATTTGCAAATTTGCAGAAGTTGAAATATTTGAACCGAAAATTTTCTGGAAAATATGAGTTGAGCGATAAATTTGGATATATCTGTGAAAATCACTCAAAAATGCAGAACCGATTAATTTGGAATTACTAAGCTGAAGCTGACGAGCAAGCTTAAAAAATTCTTTACGACTAAAAGCACCTTCATAACCCAATTCCCATTTATTCTTTCTTTCCAAATAAGCTTTTAAAACCTCATGGGGAAAAAAGGCTTTATTTGGCACGCTTATGACTATAGCTCCAGCATTTCGCACGAGATTAATATGGGTTTCAATCATTTGTAAACGTTGGGGATAGCGAAAGTGTTCCACTGTTCCAAAAGACATTGCAACATCATATCTACTATGTAAATCACTATTTAATGAAAGTGCATCTTGAAGTATGAAATTTGCCTTTAAACTATGTTTTTGAAAGCATTCTTCAGCTAAAGTCAGAGCTTGTTCGCTGTAGTCTAATAAAGTTACTTCTGCACCGAGACGAGCAAAAATAAAACTATAAATTCCTAAACCCGAACCAACTTCAATGGTTTTCAGTTGACTGATATCTCCTACATGAGTACGAATATAATCCTGGACTTTTGTACCTCTGACACCATTCGATTCGCGCTCTACCCATTCCCAAAACTCGCTTTTTTCATGAGAAGACTGACTCCACACTTGATTCCATAAATTGGGGTTACTTGTTTGTTGAGTTAACATAATTATAAGTACCTATATTGATTTTATATTTTCTCTATCCCCTATTCCCTATCTTCCTCAAAACATCCTGAGCTTTTAAAGCATAAACAATTGACTTAATATTGTTTCTCCCCCACCATTTAAAATCCTCAAAGCGATTCCAAACTTTCCACAAATAATTCATATTCTCACATTTTTTCTCATAGCCAAATTGAACTAAATACTCTCCAGCAATCCAATTGAATCTTTGATGCAATTTTTGATTCCAATGACTCCAGCGTGAATTTGGATTAAATTCATTCGTTTTGTTGACTGACTTCCAATGCAAAGATTTATCATCTCCTCGGAAAGATGATGAACCTCTAACAGGAGATTTATTTGCTTCTTCAAAACTGTATAAATCTGGATTTAAGCCAAGAAAATCGAAGATTTTGAGTAATTCTTCTTTATTGTTGTTACATAAATCCTCATATTTAACTACATAAAATTTTTGATTCTTATAATTTTGATTATTTTCAATAAAATTGAGAATCTCTTGAGCAGCTTTAGCCCATTCACGCATTGCTATTTCGTAATAACCGTTAAAGCTTTTTACATATGATTCCGTCACGGCTCTACCGTCGCGTACTATAATTATCAGTTTGCAATTTGGAAAAAGTTTGAAAAAACAATCCAAGTTTTCAACACTAGGGGTTTTAGTAACTAATCTTTGAGGAGAAGGTTTAAATATGTAACTTAATAGCGGTTCTTTTTGCAAAGCAACATTTAACCATTTTTCCGATGTTTGTTCTTTAAGAAATGAAACTAAACTATTTCCAATATTAGAATAAAGTAAATTTATAAACTCTTCATCATCTATCCAACCGCGCCAAGTATAACTTAAATTACTAATATAACTTTGAATAAAATTGGCATAATGTAATAAAAAATCTTCTCGAACTGCACCAGCACCACAATCGGGATGCAAACAGAGAATATCTTGAAGAAAGTTTGTCCCACATCTCGGTGTAATTCCTAAAATAAAAATAGGATTTGTATTTGTATTCTTATTATTATTAGATTTATTAATCTCTTTAACATCAGAAAGTTGCATGATTTCTAATTCCTTTAGAAATAAATTTACCAATTACATTCCAAGTCTCTAAAGCACATTTTTCCCAAGAAAATTTAGCTGCTTGCTGCTGTGCTAGGTTGCTAATTTTTTGTAATTCTGTCGGATTTTTCAATAGAAATAATATTTTCTCTATAAGTGCAAGAGTATCTCCTAACTCAACTAAATAACCTCCATCACCAACAACTTCCGGTAAAGAAGCCACTTCCGTTGCAATTACCGCAGTTCCCGCAGCCATTGCTTCGCATACTTGCAATCCAAAACCTTCATAGCGGGACATCTCAATATAGATATCTGCATTGCTGTAAAGAAAGGGTAAATCGTCATCGGGGACATATCCGGTAAAGTATAATTTATCCAAACAATCCAGTTTAACTGCTGTTTCTACTAACGTCGATTTTTGCAACTCCGAACAATTTCCTGCAATTACTAGATGATGGAGAATCTGGGAATTACATTCACCATAAGCACGTACAACTTGTTCTGGTACTTCACGTTTGTCTCCAGTTGCAAATGTCAGTAGATAAGGATGTGGTATACCTTTAAAGTAGCTAGAACTAGTTAGAGATTCTGTTTGGAAAAATCTTATATCCGCACCTTCATAGGTAACGCTAATTTTTTGACGGCTAATCTGAAACTCTCTTTGCAAATCTGTTGCTGTACTTCGAGAGATAGCGAGTAAATGAGCAGCTTGACGGCAGGTACTTGGTAAGAAAATTTCAGTAAGTCGCTGACTGAGACGGTGATATAAAGATTTATTTGTATTTCCTACCAGCTTGCGATAAAGATGTGGTAATTCGTGGATAGTTAGGATGTAGGGAATTGGTACAAAAGCTAATGGTGTTTCCCCTAAAACAAATAATAAGTCAGTGTCTAACCTCCTTAATATACGCGGTAAAGTTAGTATATGCCAAAGGTGAGTAGATTTGATTGTAACTCCCTTAATTTTCCAATTCGGATTATTTATTTTTATTCGATTAATAGTTTCTTGACGCATCAATACGGTAAAACGTATAGGAAGCGATAATTTTTGTAATGCGGTTAGTAAAGAAAGAGCATATACAGAAGCACCTTTGGTATCGGTGACAATACAGGTACCATCTATACAAATATGGGGGAGATTCTCAATCATATATAGGAATCCGGTTTGATTTTTGTATGCCCTTCGGGCACGCTACGCGAACGCGCAGCGTGGCGTGGCGTAGCCATAATTATTTGTGTAGGGAGGCTGTCTTGCTGTCTTGCTTTCTTGCTTTCTTGGTTTCATGATTCTTTCTAGAAGATTAAGGTGTACTGAGTTTTTTCAATTTTCAAGTAGGATTCCTATATAAACTATCATCAATCTGAAGTCTAAAATAAACTTATCCGTTGTTAAAATCTAAAATTATCTGACGAATCCAACAACCAAAATACTGTCGCCAAAAACTTTTATTTAAAACTGTTTCCCAATCTTTAATAAAAGCCTTTTGCCAATAATCTCGACTTTGATGATAATTACCAAGACGATAATGGGTTTTTGCTAAA
>JBHJOU010000961.1:0-14086 GCA_050329355.1 Rivularia sp. (in: cyanobacteria) | reverse complement strand
AACTCAGAGGTGAAACGCTGTTGCGGCGACGATAGTTGGAGGGTTGCCTCCTGTGAAAATAGCTCGGTGCCAGGTTTTTAATTTAAAAGACCCTTCTGTGATATTCAGAGGGGTTTTTTAATTTTTATTATAGTTACTGGATGTTATCGATGGTCAAATCTGGATTCAGCACAATAAGTACTGAGATTTTTATTGATTGAGAATTAATTCAACGTGAAATTGACGAAAAAGAGATTATTCTCGGTTTTCGTTCTGCGAGTCTCCGTAAACTTATTGCCCAGATGAATTGAAAAATCAACTCAAAAGTCCGGCTGATTTTCTGAGTTATTAAGTTCACGGCTTGACAAGATAAACTAAAGATAGTCATGCCGTGAGGTGTTCAAAGTTGGTTAAGAAGTCTCTTTTTAAGTGTCTTAGAGTAAGTGATAGTTGTTAATTGCTAATTGTTCTTCTGTATTTTTAACTAATTTATATGCAGATGATTCTGAATGTGGAATTATACTCGCTACTCCGAAATTAATATTTACAAATTCGCTTTCTATATTTAAAGATTTAATCGACGTTTTAATTGTTTTGATTACTTCTGTTGCTTCTTCAGCTTGAATGTTTGCTAAAAGCATGGCAAATTCTTGATCAGCGTAGCGAGCAATGAAATCGGTGGAGTGCTTTTTACATTTGTGCATGATGTCAGCAATTTGACGTAAATATTCATTTTTAGCTGAATCAGGCTGTGAAAAATCAATTTTACATAGAATTAAAGAAAGAGATAATTGATACTTTTGCAATCGTTTCCATTCGCGCTGTAGATATTCGTTAAAATAGGAACGACTGGCGACTTTAGTTACCAAATCAGTAGAAGCAAGGCTTTGTAATTCTCGATTTGCTGTTTCTAAACTTACTGTTAATCGACATTCTCTTTCAATTTGACGACGAGTTTCTAATATTGCCCATTGAGAAGTTAATAGGCGATGAACTCTTCGGGCAAGTACATCCCAATCGATGGGTTTGGTGATATAATCACTTGCTCCTACTTTCCAAGCTCGTTCGATAGATTCTTGGTCATCGAGAACTGTGATCATTAGAATTGGCGGACAATTCTCGCCCATAAGTGCTTGTAATTTGGTAGAACATTCAAAGCCATCCATACCAGGCATCATAGCATCGAGTAAAATCATGTCCGGCGTAACTTTATCACAGATATCTAAACAATGTTGCCCATTGCAGGCTTCAATTACGCGATATCCCTGTTTCTCCATTGCTTTATGTAGTACTAGTCGTAAAGTTTTTTGGTCATCCACTACGAGAATTTGGGGTAGATGATTTTGCAATTTAAGGTTATTCATGATGCCTCCTGCTAGGATAGTGTTGTTGCAAAGCTGTTTGTACTCGTTGGTATTCTGTATCGAGTTTTTGGACTAGAGTAGAAGCACGACGAGATATAGTTCCAGAACGACCGATTGCTTCTAATTCAGTGCATACCTGGGCTAAAGATATGGCACCAAGAGTGACGCTCAACGACCTTAATGCATGAGCATAATTACGTAGACTTTCAGCATCATTTTTGTTAATGGCTCTGGAAATTTCTTGTAGTTTTGGCGGTGCATCTTCGAGGTAACTATCAATTAACTCCGCGAGCATTTCTGAAGCATCATCACCTGCCATATCTTTCAAGTCTTGTAATATTTCATTATCAAGGACTGATTCTGTGTCGCTCAATTTTGATTTTTCCCGGTTAAAAACAGCAGTAGAATCTGAGTCTTGATTTAATGATTGTTGTAAATTTTTATAGTTATTAAAAACTTGAATCAAAGCATCAGCGTGAATAGGTTTACTAATATAATCATTCATTCCCGCGTTGAGACATTCTTCCCTATCTCCCTGCATAGCATTAGCGGTAATGGCAACAATCCAAGGACGATTGGGAGGAACCCATTGTTTGCAGATATGGCGAGTTGCTTGTATTCCGTCCATTTGCGGCATTTGCACATCCATGAAAACTATATCGTAATCGTGACGACGCAAACTTTCAAGAGCTTCTAATCCATTACTAGCGACATCCGCACTATAGCCTAATCGCTGTAACATATGTAAAGCGACTTTTTGATTTAAAGGCATATCTTCTACCAAAAGAATGTTTAAGGGTAATTTTTCGCTTAGTTGTAAATCAAATTTAGATGGTGAGGGTGTGGAAGATAAAATAGAAATTTGTTGCCCAGATAAGATACGAACACAAGTATCGTAAAGTTGGGATTGTTTGATTGGTTTGCTAAGTAAAGTAACAAATTCCGATTTGGCTGCGATTTGTTGTTGAGTTAATTGATCGACGGAAATCAAAATTACTATGGGTAATTGTTCGTAACCTAATATAGAATGAATTTCGGAAGCCAAGTTTAAACCATCGATTTCTGGCATTTGTATATCTATAATCGCCATATCAAATGTTTCCTCGGATTCAATCAATTCTAAAGCTTGCAAACTGTCTGTTGCGGTGAAAACAATTATTCCCCATTTCTGCATTTGTAAAGTGAGAATTTTGCGGTTGGTGGGATTGTCATCTACTACTAACAACCGTTTTCCGGCTATGTGTGGTTGAATATTCTCAAGATGGCTGACTCCACAACTTGGTGCTGACTGGGCTGTAATTGTGAAATAAAATGTAGAACCGACTCCTACAGTACTTTCCACCCACATCGTACCATCCATAATTTTGCTTAAACGTTTGCTGATTGCTAAACCCAACCCTGTTCCCCCATATTGACGAGTCATTGAAGCATCAATTTGGGTAAATGGTTTAAATAATCGGTTCATTCTATCTTCAGGAATACCAATTCCCGTATCCTTGACAGCAAATTGTATTTGATAATTATCTATTGATAAATTAGTCGCTAATTGTTTCGCAGTTACAGAAACAACTACTTCACCAATTTGGGTAAACTTCACCGCATTGCTCAATAAATTTACTAGTATTTGCCTGACTCGCGTCGCATCTCCAATAATTGAAATTGGAATTTGAGCATCAATTGTATATGCTAAATTTAAGTTTTTTGCAGCAGCTTGAGAAGTTAATAAATCTAAAGATTCTTCGACACAATCACGCAAATTAAACGGAATTTTCTCTAAATCTAATTTGTCCGATTCAATTTTAGAAAAGTCTAAAATATCATTAATAATCGCTAACAATGTATCGCTACTACTGCGGATAGTTTCGACAAAATCTAACTGTCTGGGAGTCAAATCCATATCCAACAACAGCCCGCTCAAACCAATCACCGCATTCATTGGTGTGCGAATTTCGTGACTCATCATCGCTAAAAACTCACTTTTCGCACGGTTAGCAGCTTCAGCCTCAAGTTTTGCTTGCTCCAATTGACTATTCTTAATAGTAAGTTCTTGTTTTTGTTGAGTTTCTTGTTCCAAAAGATGAGCTTGAGCAAGAGCAATTCCTACCTGTGCAGCGACAGATTCTAATAACTCGATTTCATCCCTAGTCCATTGACGATAATAATTACATTGATGCAATCCCATACTACCATTCGACTCACCTTGATATGAAGTGCGAATCACCAGCATAGACTTAATTTGCATTTGATGGCAAATATCTAATTCAGATTCTAATAATGCTTCTACAAATACATTCGGTGTTGCGATCGCGCTATCTTGAGATAACATTTTCTCAACGTAGGGATTACCAACAATTGGGATTTGATAGTGTCGCATGGATGGTATCCCTGGTTCTAAATATTCCACGACGGTAGGAATCTTCTGAATCGAACCAGCTATATACTTATGAATTAAACAACGGTTAACTTTAAAAGTATTAGCAATTTGAATTGCAGTAGTTTCAAAAATTTGCTTTGCATCTAAACTTCGACGAACTTCATGGGTAATTTGCTTGAGCAACAAAGCGCGATTAAATTGCTGTTTCAGAGCATTTTCAGCAAGTTCGCGTTCAATTTGACTACCAACCCATTGTGCCATTAACTTAAGTAATTCCCGATATGCATTTTGAAACTTTTTTTGTCGCGGTTTGAAGCTAGAAAATGAAAGAGTGCTATGAACTTTACCTGCAACTAATACCCTTGCTCCGATATAAGATTCCATACCAAATCTTAAATAGCCGGGATGATTGCACCAAGAAGAATTTTTACTATGTGCAATTATCAAAGGTTCATCATTTTCCAGCACTTCGCAAGACAAAGTTTGCTCTAATTCGACAGTATATCCAGGGTAAAGAAAATCATCTGGAGCCTTTGCCACAGTTACGTTATAGCGGTTATCTTCAATTTGCGCCAAAATGCCAAACTCCAAACCAAATGTTTGACATCCCATTGCTAATAAATATTGAATGCGTTGTTCAAAATCAAAATTACGAGCTACTGCTACCTCATAAAGTGTCTTTAAAAATGCTTCACTTTCTCTAAGTTCGATTTCTATGCGTTTATTTTCTTCTTGAGTTTGAATATCCTGAATTGCTACCATCAAATAATTAGCAACTTCGGTAATTGTATTAATTTCATACTCGCTCCACTTCAGGGGTTGGGAGGAATAAAAACCCAGTATACCAATTAAACCACTTGAATCTCGTAACGGGATTTCTAAAATAGCTTGATTATCAACTTTTAAAATATCAGATGCTAATGATGCTAAACGTTTATCTCTAATAACATCCTCAATAATAAATCTTTGACCGTTTATTAAACTAAAAAAATAATCGGGAACGGTAGTAGAATCAGTAGTAAATCCTTTTAGCTTTGGCGAATCTGGTGTTTCTACAGCATGAGTAACAGTTAAAACACCATTATTATCTATATTTGAAAAACCAACTTTTAAATAAGGAAAATATCTCTTAAGTTGTTTGATAGTATCTTGAATTATCTCATTAACAGACATTCCCAAAGGAGCGCCGTTCAGAATTGTGTTAAGTAATTTTAAACGATTTTGACTTAAAACCAGTACTTCTTCAGTTTGTTTGCGCTGAGTAACCTCTTGCTTTAATTCCTGTTTTACTTCTAACAATATTTTTCCTAAAAATAAAATTGCGATAATTGCTAGTAGCAAAACAACAACCAATTCGGAGTCAAAATATTGCTCGAAACCAAATAAAATAAAAAAATATTCTAGTTTCAAGCGGTAGTTTTCAATTAAGGAAAAGTCAAGATTATAGAAGAAT
Source organism: Rivularia sp. (in: cyanobacteria) (assembly GCA_050329355.1). Taxonomy (GTDB): domain Bacteria; phylum Cyanobacteriota; class Cyanobacteriia; order Cyanobacteriales; family Nostocaceae; genus Rivularia. The sequence continues at coordinate 8,916 of JBHJOU010000961.1, read as the reverse complement.
AAGTACACCGTTACATAGTAGATGCGATATAACTTACAACATATAACCTATACGGTGACTTGATGAGTTCAGAAGATATACTGACAACTGTTATCGGTTGATATTTCTGATTTGTAGTTTACGTGGAGATACTTAATTTTATTCGCTTTTGATGTGAGGGTTATGACTTTAAATATATGCCGTAGTTAATCAAATATTTAATCGTGTTGCAATCGGTGAATATTTTCAATTATTAAAATTAGAACGAACACCCTTCAGACAAACGTAGATATATCGAAGAACATGGCTCATTTGATGCTTGTTTCTCTTACAATTTGAGAACAATTCCTAGCTTAGAATCTACACCGAGCGGAAAACGTATATTTGTTTGCTCCTTAAAACCAACAGAAGATGTTTTCCCATCAAAAATTGTTGCTGCATGGGAGAAGTATAGAAACGGTTTACAAATCAAGACATAATTGGTAAGTCAATTCTTTGATTCTTGTTTGAGATTTCATACAGTTTTTCTGATTTAATTCAAACCCAATGTAATCAAACCCTTTAATAATCCCAGCTATTGCGGTTGTACCACTTCCCATAAATGGATCTAATACTATTCCTTTCTCAATACCACTAAATTCAATACAAGTAAGAGGTAAACTTAAAGGAAAAGTGCTAGTATGTTCTTTATTTTCTGCTGAGTCAGGTTTTAAGTCCCATACTGAGGGACATGGTGGCTTAGTACAGAAATTATGCCTTTCATTTTTAGCAATAATATAAATTGATTCATGCTTACGATGTGGTCTTCGACATCTACCTTCTGGCATAGCTTTTCTTTTTGTCCAAATAATTTCACCTCGGTAATACATACCGCGATCGCATAAATTAAGGATAATTCGCCAAGGTAAAGAAAGAAGATTACCATACTGAAGCCAACCTACTTCTTTTTCGACAAAAGCACGTCGCATCCCTCTATTTTTTGTGTAAGCAGAGTTAGTTGATGCTAATCCATTACCATTTGCACCTAAAGTTGAATACTTAAGGTCATCCAACTTCCAGTTAATAGGGGTATTATAAGCATCTCCCATATTCAGCCACAAAATTCCAGTAGGTTTTATAACGCGCATTACTTCAAGTAGTATTTGAGTTAAATTATTAATATATTGCCTTGGATCTTCCTCCAATCCAATTCCTTCATCACCTCTTTGTCCCCAATAAGGAGGACTAGTAATTGCAATATCAATACAATTGTTCGGTATCTGCTTTAGCCCATCTAAGCAGTCCATATGATATATCTGATTCCGTTCAAATTCTCCAATCATATTTCTCTTGTTAAGTCGCTTGTTATAAATACAGACTATAAATTACAGCTTTCATAACATACCGTATTTATTGTATATTTCACAAAAAAAATAGTATAGCTCCCGGTTTTTTATTAATTTTTGATTGCTTTGAGGCATTTATTTTTATCATATATATATCTATAAAGTTATCCCATTATAATTAAAAGCATTATCCCAAACATAATCGATAACTTTCTTCGCATCATTTAAAGGAAGAACATGACAAAATCCTTCCTTGTCGTAATTTAATAATGGTAATAATGGCGTATTCTCCTCAGCTAAATCATGATTGATAATTTTACCGCGAATATTTGCTAAATTATCTAAAGGACCATGAATATCAAAGTTAATTTGAGTATCCAGCTTTTTTTGCATCCAAGCTTCGATACGAGTATCTAACTCTTCAGGTTTTAGTGAATTATTGCTAATCATCAAATGGTAATATACAAGAATAATTTCTTTACACTCTTCTTCTTCTGCCAGGTCGATAAAAGTTTGAAAAACGCTGTCGTTATTGCCTAAATTTTTAAAAAAAAGTGTTTCTGTAACATCTTTTTGAAACTTAATTTTCTTACTTTTGTAATTACTATATTGTTTAAAAGCAAAACCGCCCAAAGCCATTCCTAACGATAAAGTAGCGACTAAAACCGGCATTACATCTCTAACTTGATACTGTTCAACTTTCAATTGTTCTACCAAAGGTTCTGCATTTAATACTAGTAAAATTGCCGCAATCAGTAACAATATATTTGGTAATGCTCTTAAAATCAAAGGAATTGCAGCACCAATAGCGGGAATACCAAATAATAATCTATCTTTCCAAGTCATACTGGTAGTAACATTGGGAAAAAGTAAATCAATATCTAATTTAGGAATATTTTTATAAAAATAAACATACATTTTACCAGGAATAAATTTAAGTTCTTTTTTTTGATCTTTTTTAGCGCGAAAATAAACCGCTTCTTTGAACTTAATCAACAAAACAATTCTTTCAAAAATATCAATTTTCTTTTCCTGCTTCCAGAAAAATAACTTTTTCAAAGAAATTATTTTATAAGAATCACCCCGGTAATAACAGATAACTCTGTCAAAATCATTAAAATCAACTTCAGTTCTTAAATCTATCAAAGATTTTTTACCCAATGCTTGTTTAACAACATCTTCAGATAATCTAATGTAATTTGCTCTTTCTAAAATATGCTCAAATCCATCAATTACGCTTTTCTCCATCTGATCATATTGCTCAAAACTTGGTGGAACTAAAGCTTCAACATCTGCATTCGGATTAAAAGGTACATAATTATCTTTGATTATTTCCAGCGTCTTATGGAAGCGAAAGTGGTAGTATGATGATAGAATTTCGCAAAAATCTTTAAACTTTTGAGTCTCAACAGCATTTAACTGACCATCATCCAAACAAAGTTTGATAATATCGCTACGACGGTAGGGAATAAATGCTTCTCGATTTTCATTAACTGTCATAAATTGAAGTGAATTTGAATCTAATCTAAATAGATTTACTTGATTAAAAATAATATTTAAACAGCATCTCCTAATTTTGATAGAAATTACTAGTATCTAAAGTAGGAACTTATTTATCTTTCACAGTATAATTTTCCAAAAAAAGATTTCTTCTTTTCGTAGTCAAGGCTGAAGCACTTTGAAAAAAGCACTAAAATATCAGGGGCTGCTGGGTTGTGGGCAGTCGGCAGTGGTACCCCATCAATAAATTGAGGGGGTTTCAAAGCAATGACACATTTTTCCCGACTGCCGACTGCCGACTGCCTGTTTTGGTAAACATGACCCAAAGCCTTTATACCGCACATTTTACAGCTATTTTTACTTATGATTTAGCATACTATATAATGAAGAGCCAAAATTAAATCCTGCCTGTAGAGACGGGGCGTATTGCTACGTCTCAAAATCTAGATTCATACCCGGATTCAGCAACGCCAATTTTTTAGTGCTATTCATCGGACTTTTACTATTAGAGCTGGCATTTCATTCCCGGTTGGGTTTGCGAGAAAACCGATCAAAACTAATCACAATTAATAAATAGAAAATAAAATTATGACTGAAAACTGGTTTGAAAATCTATACGCTAAAGCTCAAGGTGATTCTAATCAAGTTCCTTGGGCAAATATGACTGTAAATGCCTATCTCAAAGATTGGTTAAATCAAAATCCACAACTTGAGAAAAATTTAAACGGTTTAAAAGCCTTAGTAGTTGGATGTGGATTAGGAGACGATGCCGAAGCTTTAGCCAAACAGGGATTTGATGTTACCGCTTTTGATATTTCCCCTACAGCAATCAATTGGTGTATTTCTCGATTTCCTAATTCTTCAGTTAACTACGTCATCGCCGATTTATTCGATCTCAATCAAGAATGGCAGCAAAATTTTGATTTCGTCTTTGAATCGAGAACTATTCAATCTTTACCTTTAACAGTACGTCAGCAAGCAATGACAGCTATTGCTCAATTAGTCGCTCATAACGGAACATTATTAGTTGTTACAGCTATCCGCGATACCCCAGAAGAACCCAGCGGTCCACCTTATCCCTTATCCTTAGAAGAAATCGACTATTTCCCAAAATTGGGATTACAAGAAATTCGCCGCGATGCTTTCACTCAAAAAAATAATCGACTTCCCAAACGTCTGAGAATTGAATACCGTTTGAAATAAAAATAATTAGTAGTCCGCTACATTAATTTTACCAAAACAGGCAGTCGGGAAAAATCTGATTACAGACTGTCTTAAAGGCTCAAAGCCCCGCTCATCGTTAACTGACCCGGAATTTAATTCCCGGTCTAATAGCTTCAGTCCTCTGAAGAGGACTAAAAAAAATCAATATGTAAGTCCAAATATTTTCCATTCCTCTGCGCTCCGAGCCTGAAAAATATAATCTTTAGTTTTAAATTCTTCCGCTTCTCCTTGAAAATATTTTTAATACATAATCCATAAAATCAATTGATTGTCAATCCCCGTATTTTCTGCCCACAAAAATAGTATTTTTAATCACAATAGAATTTACATTGCTTCACATTTACTCGCAGCGTTCTTCAACTTTTATCTGGTGTTGTAGTACGAAAACTATCTAAATATCAAGTTGATTGCTGCTTATTAACTAGCTATTTAGGAAAAAATCGAAAAAAAATTTAAAATTAAACAAACTGCTTCCCTGAGCATAACAATACCATATTACAGACACACCCCTTGTAATCTCGTTAAATAATTGAGAATTGTGTCAATAAAAAATTTTGTGTAAACTTCGGTAACGGATTTGTAACGGAATATGAATACAGAAGTTTAATTAATTGTGAGATTTGAAAAAGTTTTATTTATCAGAGAATCATTTTTTTGGAGAAAAAGCAGGTGTTTATTACCAGTCGTAACTTTCCAGACCATTATTTACCTATTAATATTGGTATATTATTTTATAATTAATTATCCTAGCTGATTGAAAACAGGCAACTAGGAATGATGAACCATAACTTCGGATCGCGTATAAAATGTCCAAGCGAATCATTTTTTGCGACTTTGACGGTACTATTACGGCTGAAGAAACTTTTGTTGCGGTGTTGAAAAAGTTTTCTCCAGAGGTTTCCCAACAATTAATTCCTCAAATGTATGCACAAAAATTAACGCTGCGGCAAGGAGTTAAGCAGATTTTAGAATCAATTCCATGTTTTGTATACCCAGAAATCCTGGAATTTAGCCGTAACAAGCAGATACGCCCAGGATTTGGGGAATTTCTCGATTTTTTGCAAGAATACAACGTTCCTCTAGTTATAATTTCGGGTGGATTGCGGAGTATTATAGAAGTTGTTCTGGGGGATTTGCTCGAACAGGTTTGGGCAATTCACGCTGTCGATCTAGATATTAGCGGCGAATATTTACAGGTAAATTCGGAGTTTGAGCAAGGTGACGAATTAGTTGCGAAAGTTAAGGTGATGGAAAAGTATCCCAGGGATGAGAAAATTGCGATAGGTGATTCGCTGACGGATCTAAATATGTCCTTGGAAGTGCCAATTGTATTTGCTCGCGACCGTTTAGTCAAGTATCTAGAGGAATATTCAAAACCGTATATTCCCTGGAATGACTTTATCGAAATACGCGATTACTTAAAAGATTTGTGGAAGTAATTTTGACCTTTATGCACAGTACAACTTTAGCAGACCCACGTATTGAGTTAGTCAATGCTGCATCTCGCTTTTACCAGCAAGGTTGGATGGTAGGAACTGCGGGAAACCTTTCAACTCGTTTACCCGATGGCAGTTTTTGGATTACAGCTAGTGGATGCTTGAAGGGAGAGTTAACCCTTGATGATTTCGTTCGCGTTTATTCCGATGGCAGATTAGAATCTTCAGCTAATTTAAAGCCTTCAGCAGAAACTTGTATTCATCAATGTATATATACTTTGTTTCCCGAAGCACAAGCTTGTTATCACGTCCATTCAGTAGAAGCAAATTTGGTTTCGGGTTTAGCAGAAACAGGTAAGCTACCTTTACCATCATTAGAAATGCTCAAAGGATTGGGAATTTGGGAAGAAAATCCTTGTTGTTTAATGTCTGTTTTCCATAATTCTCTACAGGTAGAGCGCATCGCAGATGAAATCAAAGAACGTTTTGAAAATCATCCCCCTAAAATACCCGCTTTATTAATTCGTAACCACGGCGTAACAGTTTGGGCAGAATCTACCGTACAAGCACGTAACTTTATTGAAATATTAGAGTATGTTTTTCGCTATATGGTAGCAGCACGGAAGATGGGATAAGGTGATGGGGGGATGGGGTGATGGGGACAAGGGGACAAGGGGACAAGGGGATGGGGAGAAATAAATCAGAACTGTCAACTGTCAACTGTCAACTAACTCCTCACTCCGCTGGTACTAACTGTTAACCGATAACTAATAACTGTTAACTGATGATTGATAATTGGTGAAGATTGATAACCAATAACTGAATAACCGAGCGATGTGTCAACTTCTGGGAATGAATTGCAATGTACCGACTGATATTTGCTTTTCTTTTGAAGGCTTTTCAGCTCGGGGAGGTAAAACTGATGATCATAAAGATGGTTGGGGTATTGCTTTCTTTGAGGGAAAGGGTTGTCGGATTTTTATGGATGCTAAATCTTCCGTCAATTCTCAAATTGCCGATTTTGTGAAACGTTATCCCATTCATTCAACTCACGCGATCGCGCATATTCGCAAAGCAACTCAAGGTGAAATTGTTTTGGAAAACACTCACCCTTTCCGTAGGGAATTATGGGGACGATATTGGGTTTTTGCTCATAATGGTGATTTGAAAGATTTTAATTTGCCATTTATGGATTTTTACGAACCTGTAGGTAATACTGACAGCGAAAAAGCTTTCTGCTTGATTTTAGAAAGTTTAAGACAACAATTTCCTATGGTAAAACCGCCTTTAGAACCATTATTGACCATTCTCCAAAAAATCACTCATAAAATCGCTAAACACGGTATATTTAATTATTTATTAACTGATGGCGAACATTTTTTTGCTTACAGTTCAACTAAACTTTGTTACATTATCCGGCAAGCACCCTTTGCTGCGGCTCATTTAATTGATGAAGATGTGACAGTGGATTTCAACGAATTAACCCGCCCTAGCGATAGAGTTGCTGTGATCGCGACTACACCCCTTACAGATAACGAAGTTTGGACGCAAATTAAACCGGGAGAATTACTCACATTTCATGAGGGAGTACCTATTCAAGTATCAAAATAAAATATCAAAATAAAATATCAAAACAAATTTAGAGATAGGATGTATTGCTACATTTTTCCTAAGTAGTCAAGCAAAATTATTTATATAATTACCACTCAGTTATAAAACCGTTCCCTATTGCCCCAGCCCTATCTAAACCAAATGTCTAATTAATGAAGGCACAAGTACTTATAGTTATAAATCATTACGAATTAGATATTAATTCCCATCCTTTTCTAACTCTACTGTGAGTCCATTTAAGATAAGGAGTAATCAATAATCTAATTAGCAAGGGAATAATAATTGTTGCTCCAAAAAGAATTAAAGCTAATATTTTGATAGTAATAATTTGTAGGTCTTTTACTAAATTTTGCACTTCTAAAAGCATTTCTTGATAATATCCCTTTTGTGTAGTGTCAGGAATACTACCAATTATTTCATTGAATTTGCTTAGAATAACCAAATTTTCTTCCAATATATTTTTTGTATCTTTTAAACCCGGTACTGGAATATTAAAACCGGGAATACTAGGCAGTTTAACAGGTAATTTTGCTGAAGGGAATCTTAAGTTCAGGAATTTTGATTTCTATGGGAATAGTGTTAATTTTCTGAGAAAGTTGAGATAAAGTAGTTTCTAAATTGCCAATCGGTTCTACAGAAATATTTAGAGAATCTGTGGTTTGTTCTAATGTACTCACTATACCAACGAAGGTGCTATTAACTTGATTTACAGTAACATTTATCAGGTGACTCACATCAATAAATATACTAATACAAATTAGTATCCAAAAAATCGGCATAAAAGCACTGACAATCATCCACAAACCTTTAATTTTGTTTAAGCTCATGTAAATAACTCCAGATTTATTTGTTTAAATATTATTTGTTTAAATATTATTACTTAAATATTATTTACTTATAAGCCCCACTAGAATTTTAATACAAGACCTATGGTATGAAAAAAAGACATCTGGAATGAAACACATTATTAATATTTGCAGCTTATGGTTACTGCTATAACCCCAGTGGTAAGTGAGAATGGAAATAGCTTCACAATTACAAGCGGAGATTAGATAAATAATATGGATGCTGAAGAATTACAGCGACGTTATGACGCAGGGGAAAGAGATTTTACAGCAGTTAATTTACGCTCGGCTAAGTTAATTGGAGCTAATTTAGTGGGAATCAATTTATTTGCAGCGGATTTAACAAATGCTAATTTAGCGAAAGCCAAATTGTGGGGAGCGAATTTAGGGGGTGCTAATTTAGCGAATGCTAATTTAACCAGAGCTAATTTGAGCGGTGCAAATCTCAAAGATGCCAATCTCCGGGGAGCCAAGCTAAAGTATATTAAAATTTATGGAGCTAACCTCGCTAGAGCTTGCTACGATAACAGCACTCATTTTACTCCGAATTTTGACCCTATTAGTAATCAGATGCAAAAGTTTTAATTCTCACGTTGAGACAGGGAATAGGGAATAGGGAATAGGGAACAGAAAATATTAGTATGTAATTAATTCTGTCTGAGTACTTAACTCCTAACTTCTAACTCCGGTGGTACTAACTTTTAAATATTTATCGCACCAGTTAACCATTTCCCAAAGTACGTGAGCGACTGCTTCACGGGAACGATAACTGTGCGTTTCGCAAGGTAATTCTACCCATCGCACAGTTGCACCATTACCTTTGAGTGCTTCATATAAACGTTTACTTTGTAAGGGATATGTACCTGGATTGCTATCATTTGCACCATGAATTAATAATAATGGTGCTTTAATTTGCGATGCATGGGTGAAGGGTGACATATTAATGTAAGTTTGTTGTGCTTCCCAAAAGTTACGCTGTTCTCCTTGAAAACCAAA
>JBHJOU010000695.1:0-2042 GCA_050329355.1 Rivularia sp. (in: cyanobacteria) | reverse complement strand
ACCTTTGGTTAACAAACTTTCGTACAATTCAAAAGACTCCATTAACCCTACCATCCTGTACTGCTGATACTCAAGCTTTGCCAGGAATCAATGGGTACGAGTATAAGATTTATCATTGTCTATAGGTTAAAGGTTAAAGGTTAAAGGTTAAAGGTAACTATCAACCAACAACTATCAACTATCAACTATCAACTAACTCCGAAAAACCCGCTATTGTTCGCAAATTTTGAGTACGAATTAACTCAATAAAACTTAAAGTAGAACGTTTTTCAATTTTGGTAACAACTTTGATCGCTTTTAATAAATGTTCTGCGGCTTCCGCCTCACTATAACCTCGTCGCTGTACTAAACTAATCGCAGCTAAATCCGCAGCAATTTCCGACTCTTGAGAACGATTGTTACGTAAAATTTTTAGTGTGGCGATCGCGCTTAATCCAGCAGATGTAATAACACCCACAGCATCACCTTGAGCTGCTTCTATCAACCCACCAAATAATCCAATCAGCACAACACCTTGATATATATCCGGCTTAAACCACCGTACCTCTATCAACCAGCTAACAGTACGTAATAAAAGTAAATCTCTTTGTGCCTTTGTTAGATTACGCCACAAATCAAAGTTAATATATATCAATTTTTCTCGATGCCAAGGTAGGGGTAAAAATGCATCAATTACCTTTTCCTGTTCCGATTTACTCAGGATTTTTACTGTATTTATCGCAGAAGCAGGCATTAAATCTGACAAACGACGAATTTCTGCCTCTGGCTCCATAATTCAAAGAAGGGTAATTGGGTAATTGGGTAATTGGTAATTGGTAATTGGTAATTGGTAATTGGGTAAGATTGTAGGGTGTGTAGTTTAGAGATAATTTGAACATAACATAACAATCATACTTATAGCGTCACGCACCATAGAGCAATTATGAATATGCACGCTCACCACCTCCGGTGGGCTTTGCTTGTATAACCCCAGATTTCCAGTCTGTGGGTAAATATAAGATTCTTCAGTTTCTATAAATTTTATTGTTGATACTATTTTGTTGTTTTTCTGTAAAGTAAAATTACTAGCCCATTATCAATTACCAATTATCAATTACCAATTACCAATTACCCATTACCACTAAACATTAATTTTTATGGATGCTTTTGCTCCCTTACCTCCGCAATGGACAAATGAGGCAACTCATGCTTTAGAATTTTGCTGTCCTAAATGTGGTTCAACTAGTCGCGAAGCCGAAAAGGTTTGGATAAATAGACGTTCCCCTGTTGTTACAGAACAGTATCGTCGGAAATGGCAGGAATTTTATTATTGTAACTGCGGTTATATATGGTGGGCTTGGAGTAATGATAGACCACCTGTGGATGTTTCACCAATTACGCCAGAATAATCAACTTTAATTTTAATTTTAAAGAGGAAAAATGACTCAAACTCTACCTAAAATACTAACAGAAACGTTGATAACATTTGAAGATTTTCTCAAATTAGAAACTGGGGATAAAAGATATGAGTTATATAATGGGGTACTTGTAGAAGTGGCTCAACCAATCGGGGAACATGAAAATGTTACAGGGTTTTTAATTAGAAAATTATCAGCCAGATTTGAAAATTTTAATTTACCTTACTTTATTGCTCCAAAGGTATTAATAAAACCAATTGGTAAAGATTCTGGCTTTTTACCTGATGTTCTAGTATTAGACAAACGTAATTTAGCAAACGAGCCATTGTACAGAAAGGAATCTACTGTTTCTCAAAGTGCAACAATTCCATTAGTTATAGAAGTGGTAAGCACAAATTGGCAAGACGATTACGCATTAAAGTTTGATGAATACAGCGATATTGGCATACCCGAATACTGGATTGTTGATTATTTAGGACTTGGTGGTAAAGAGTTTATTGGGAGTCCAAAAGAACCAACTTTTACCCGGTGTGAATTAGTAAATGGTCAATATGTCAGAACTTCCCTAAAAAGTGGAGCTATTCAATCAAAAGCATTTCCTGAATTAAATTTAACTGTAGAGCAAATTTTCAATGCTGCTGCATT
>JBHJOU010000247.1:0-12028 GCA_050329355.1 Rivularia sp. (in: cyanobacteria) | reverse complement strand
GGAGGGTTAAAGATATTAATATTTTTAACTTTTCACTAATTTTTTTTAAAATTCTCAAAAAAATATTATATTTTAGCTGCTGATAGATTAAGTATTTTAACTTTAGAAGTAAATAATAGCCCGATAAAATACGTATATTGACTAAGGTTTTTAAATATCGATTTGCATATAATAACGATGAATGGCGAAGCTGTGACAAGTAAGCCATTGCAGATATTGTAGGAGTGTGGATCAAAATGTTGAAAATTAACTTTCTAGCTGTTTTAGGAATAATCGCGATCGCAATTACCACCAATCCAGTAAACGCTCAGTCTTCCAGAAATAATAACGAGAAAGGTTACACTTTATCTGGAGATTCACTCACGGGAATCAACCAAAGAACAGCCAATCAAGATTTCTCAATCTTTTTTATTAACCAATCTTCCAGAATAAAACCAGCTAATTCCAATACAGTCCCTAATTCTGGTTACAGTCGATCTAGAGAACAGCCTCAGATTGGTAATACACCCGTTTTGCTACAACCTGTCAAACAAAACGTTAATGGTAATGATGGATTGCAGTTACAGTTTGATTTGACTAACATCAATCAACAAAAAGATTTGAAATAAAGAGATTGGAGAATTTGTCTTTCTCATCCAACCTTTAATATTCAAATTGTCGCAGTTTTTTAACATTTATTTTCCCTGGTGAACTTTTTTAACTCAAATTATAGTAGTAAAGCCCGTTTTGACGGGTTTTATTTTGATTTAGTTCAAATTAACTACTAATCTATACCCTGCTTCTAAATTCGGTTGACATACAAACAGTAATCAATTCCGTTTTATTCTATATTTTTCATTCTTTATTAAAGATAATATTATATTTATTTCCAGCAAAACAAGTTTACGAAATAGAATATATTTTAAAATAGAATTAACTGCTGACATTCTGATGTCACATTTAAAGGTTAAAATCACAAATATTCTCGTCTGTTAGCTAAATAGCTTGATAATTAACCTTTAACCAAAATGTTTTTGACTTCATACTTATCAAAACGAATCTTAAAAAGTATTGCGATCGCCAGCTTTGCAGGTGCTTCAATTTACTTTCTTACAACTGCTTGTTCCTCAACACCAAATCCCTTAAACGGTTTGTCTGCAACAGGTTCGGAATCAAGCTATGAAATTCCACCTTCAGATGATGTTACCCAGGCTAATAATTTTAAAACTACAAAAATATTAGAAGGATTAGAAAATCCTTGGAGCATGGCATGGCTACCAGATGGGACAATGTTAATTACTGAGCGTCCCGGTAGATTGCGAATCGTCCGCAATGGACAACTCGATCCTACACCCGTAGCAGGAGTTCCTCAAGTGTTCGCAGTTAGTCAAGGTGGATTGATGGAAATCTCGCTTCACCCCAACTTTGCTCAAAATCGCTTAGTTTACCTCACTTACGCTCACGGTAACGAACAAGCCAACCGCACCAGAATTGCCAGAGCCAAATTTGATGGTAAAACATTGCAGGATGTCCAAGTCATTTTTGAAGTATCACCAACCAAACCCGGTGGACAGCATTTCGGTTCCCGCATCGTTTGGCTACCCGATAATACAATGTTGTTCGCAATCGGTGACGGTGGGAATCCACCACTGAAAATTAATGGCGAACTTCCTCGCGAACAAGCTCAAAAGCTCGATAGTCAACTTGGTAAAATTGTCCGCTTAAATGATGATGGTTCTATCCCCAAAGATAATCCCTTTGTGACATCAAAAAATGCCAATCCAGCTATCTGGAGTTACGGACATCGTAATATACAAGGAATGACCATTGACCCAGAGAGTAAAAGAATATGGTCAACTGAACATGGTTCGCGGGGTGGTGATGAACTCAACCTGATACAAGCAGGGGAAAATTACGGCTGGCCAGTTGTTACTCATAGCCGCGAATATAGTGGAGGAGAAATTTCTCAAGAACGTTCTCGTCCCGGAATGGTAGACCCCAAGGTCGTTTGGACACCAGCAATCGCACCTTCAGGACTAGCATTTTATAACGGTGATTTATTTGCGGGGGGGTTAGTTTCCCAAGATGTTCGCCATATTGAATTAGATGGAGAAGGTAGAATTGTCAGTCAAAAATCCATCGAAATCGGTCAGCGGGTGCGTGATGTTAAGGTAGCTCCCGATGGTAAATTATACGTGATTACAGATCAGAGCAATGGGCAGCTGATTCGTTTGGAACCAACACTGTAGAAACGCGATATATGGAGAGACGCGATATATCGCCTCTCTACATTATGTGTTTTCGACACACTTCTTAATAAACACCCCGATAAAACTCAAAACATTCTAATCTAAAAGCTAGTGGGTTAAAATTTTTGGCAGTCTTGAAGGCAACACGGTTAAAGTAAAAAACACGCCGCTCCTTGAAGCCTAAAGGCGACCCAATATACGCACACACGGCTTATATTTAGATGGGAGTTTTAATAATCAGATGAGCGTTAAGGCAAGTGGTGGAAGCTCGGTTGCACGTCCGCAACTATATCAAACTCTAGCTTTATCAACTATTATTCAAGCGGAACAGCAAGACCGCTTTTTGGGTAATGGTGAATTAAAGGAATTAGAAAGTTATTTTGCTTCGGGTCAGAAGCGTTTAGATATTGCTCAGAAATTAACTGACAATTCCGAGATTATTGTTTCTCGCGCTGCAAACCGGATTTTCGTTGGTGGTTCACCGATGTCTTTCTTGGAAAAGCCGAGAGAACCGCAACCGGAAATGGCAATGGCTGTTGCTGGTGAAGCTATGGATATGCGAAGACAAATGGAATTAGGAACCGTCACCTACGTAGAATCGAAAGGCGGATTCTTGGAAAATTTACGTTCCATTTTTAACTCTTCTCCTAGCGGTCCTACACCTCCAGGATTTAGACCGATTAACGTTGCTCGCTACGGTCCGAGCAATATGTCTAAAAGTTTGCGAGATTTATCGTGGTTTTTACGTTATGCCACTTATGCAATTGTCGCAGGCGACCCGAACATTATTTCCGTAAACGTGCGGGGATTGCGAGAAATTATTGAAAGAGCTTGTTCTGGTGACGCAACAATTGTCGCTTTACAAGAAATCAAAATTGCTTCGCTTTCCTATTTCCGCAAAGACGCTGAAGCTACGGATATTGTGTCTCAGTACATGGATGTTTTGATCAACGAATTCAAAGCACCCACACCTTCTACTAAGAAGCGTCAGCGACCGAGCGGAGACCAGCAGGGTTTACAATTACCGCAAATTTATTTTAATGCGGCAGAAAGACGACCCAAGTTTGTCATGAAGCCTGGTTTGTCGGGAATGGAAAAAGATATGGTCGTGAAAGCGGCTTATCGACAAATCTTTGAACGCGATATTACCCGCGCTTATTCTCAGTCCATATCTTACCTGGAATCTCAGGTCAAAAATGGCGATATCTCGATGAAGGAGTTTGCCCGTCGTTTGGGTAAGTCTCCTCTTTATCGCAAACAATTTTATGAACCATTTATTAATAGCCGTGCGCTAGAACTCGCTTTCCGTCACTTTTTAGGACGGGGACCAAGTAGCCGCGAAGAAGTACAAAAATACTTTGATATCATCTCCAGAGGTGGTCTACCTGCTTTAATTGATGCTTTAGTAGATTCCAACGAGTACGCCGATTACTTTGGAGAAGAAACTGTACCTTACCTTAGAGGTTTAGGTCAAGAAGCTCAAGAATGTCGCAACTGGGGACCGCAACAAGATTTGTTGAAATACAGCGCTCCTTTCCGCAAGGTACCGCAGTTTATCACAACTTTTGCTGCATATACCCAACCTTTACCAGACCAACATCCTTATGGTTCCGGTAATGACCCCTTAGAAATTCAATTCGGCGCAATTTTCGCCAAAGAAACCAAGAATCCTAGCAGCCGTCCCGCACCTTTTAATAAAGATACTAAGCGCATCCTGATTCACCAAGGACCAGGAATAAATAACCAAAATAGCAATCCCAAAGCTCGCGGTGCTTTCCCCGGTTCTTTAGGTCCAAAAGTCTTCCGTTTAGACCAAGTTCCCAGTACTTTAAGTAAAGGAACTGGTAAAGGCGCTTCGGTTAAATATTCCGAAAGTTCCACTCAAGCGGTGATTAAAGCTGCTTATCTACAGGTGTTCGGTCGTGACGTTTATGAAGGTCAGCGGTTGAAAGTTGCGGAAATCAAATTAGAAAACGGTGAAATCACTGTCCGTGACTTCATCCGAATGCTGGCAAAATCGGATTTATTCCGTAAAATGTATTGGACATCCCTCTACGTTTGTAAAGCTGTAGAATACATTCACCGTCGTTTGTTGGGTCGTCCTACCTACGGTCGTCAAGAAAATAATAAGTACTTCGATATCTGTGCCAAAAAAGGCTTCTACGCATTAGTAGACGCTTTTATTGATAGCCAAGAATATGTTGAAGCCTTCGGTGAAGATACCGTACCTTACGAACGTTATTTGACACCCCAAGGTGTAGCTTTACGACAACTGCGTACTGGTAGCATCCGCGAAGATGTTGGTACCCAGGTTGAAAAACAAGAAACACCAATGTTTGTCGAACTTGGTAGCGTGACTCAAACACGTACCGAACCAGATATCCAATATCGCATTAACCAAGGTGTTAGCAAGCAGCGCGAACAACGTAAAATCTTCAAATTGGTTGCCAACACCAAAAATAAAGTCGCTGTCCAAAGTGTAATTAAAGCTGCTTACCGTCAGGTTTTCGAGCGCGATATTGAACCTTATATTACCTCTGCGAGTGAATTCAAGAACTTAGAAAGCAGATTGGGTAATAATGAAATCAACGTTAAAGAATTCATTGAAGGTTTGGGATGTTCGAGTCTATACCTCAAAGAGTTCTATACCCCTTACCCCAACACCAAGGTAATTGAACTAGGAACCAAGCACTTCCTGGGACGCGCACCTCTAGACCAACAGGAAATTCGTAAGTATAACCAAATACTAGCGACTCAGGGATTGCGTGCTTTCATCAATGCGATGGTGAGCAGCAACGATTATACAGAAGCATTTGGTGAAGATACGGTACCTTACAACCTCTATCAAACCTTACCAGCAGCTAACTTCCCCAACAGCCAAACCCTCTACAACCGACTTACCAAGCAAACCAAGGACATTGTTGTCCCCAGTTTCGAGCCGGTTAAATCCAAAATGCAAGCTGCTCAAATGCCGATGATGGGTAAAGCAATTGCAGATATGGCAGCTAAAGCCCGTGAAATCGATAAAAGTAGACCGCTGTTTATTCAGTTGGGACGTTCCTTTAACGACGGTCGCGGACAATCGGTAGAAGTCGGAGTCGGTACAACCCGTCGTAGACCAGCACGGATTCACCGCATGACTTCTATGAACAATCAAGCTGAGAAGCAACAGGTAATTGATGCAATTTACGTCCAGGTAATGGATGTATTTAGCGGTCAAATTCCTTCATACTTCCGTCGTAGCGATTTGGATAGTAAATTGCGAAACGGTGAAATCTCCGTGCGCGAGTTTATCCGCACCTTAGCAAGTTCGGAAATCTACCGCAAGCGTTTCTATACGCCTTATCCCAACACCAAAGTGATTGAGTTCCTATTCCGTCACATCTTGGGACGCGCACCAGCGACACAAGCCGAAATTCGTCAGTACAACAAACTGCTGGCTGATGATGGGTTAAAAGCTGCCGTAGAGACGATGGTAGGTAGTGAAGAGTATTCTCGATTCTTCGGTGAGGACGTAGTACCTTATCCACGCTTCCCATCCTTACCTGCCGGTAACTACATCGGTAGTGTTAAAGCCGCAGCGGACTTAGTGAAGCAGTCATGGTCTAGCTTATCTCCTTCCGTACTCACCGGACGTTATAACGAACGGTAAAAGGAGTTAGGAGTGAGGAGTTAGGAATGAGGAGTTAGGAATGAGGAGTTAGGAATGAGGAGTTAGGAGTTAGGAGTTAGGAATGAGGAGTTAGGAGTTAGGAATTTTTTCTACCCACTCTACCCCCTCTCCTCACTCTTCCCCAACTACCAAAAAACAGCAAACATGAAAATTAATGTTACAAAGTGTTAAAAAGAGTCATAAATACTCAACAAAATGCCGGAGAATAATTTTTGAAGGTAATTGAGTTTCCTTTTTGCGTACTGGTGTTTACTCAAACAGACTCGGAATCTATAAGAAGTTCCGCAGTAACCAAACTCAGCTAACCGTTTTTCAGTCACACCACTTTCAAGCCAACTCAGGTTTCATTCGTATTGGAGGAATCCTTCTAATGAGTATCGTCACGAAGTCCATCGTGAATGCTGACGCAGAGGCTCGCTACCTCAGCCCCGGCGAACTAGATAGAATTAAGAGCTTTGCTACAAGTGGCGAACGCCGTTTGCGTGTTGCTCAAATGCTCACCGAAAACCGCGAGCGCATCGTTAAGCAAGCTGGAGACCAGCTTTTCCAAAAGCGTCCCGATGTTGTATCTCCTGGCGGTAACGCTTATGGTCAAGAAATGACCGCTACCTGCTTGCGCGATATGGATTATTATCTCCGCTTAGTTACCTACGGTATCGTTGCTGGTGATGTTACACCCATTGAAGAAATTGGGATTGTAGGCGTTCGCGAAATGTACAGGTCTTTGGGAACTCCTATTGACGCAGTTGCTGAAGGCGTTCGTGCAATGAAAAACGTTGCTACTGGCATGATGTCTGCTGAAGACTCTGGTGAAGCTGGTGCTTACTTCGACTATTTAGTAGGTGCAATGCAGTAGGGTGAGTTGATTCCCCTACTTACATAGATTTTGGTCAAATGTTGAAAGCCTCTCTATTTATAGCGGGGATGATAATAGACACAAGCCTGATCTATTTGCCGTATCACATCTCCCAGGTGTTGTAAAACAGTTGGAAATTAGGAAATAATAATCATGCAAGACGCAATTACTTCTGTTATCAATTCTTCGGACGTTCAAGGTAAGTACCTCGATACCGGCGCAATGGAAAAGCTTAAAGGCTACTTCCAAACCGGCGAATTGAGAGTACGTGCTGCTACCGCGATCGCGGCTAATGCTGCTGCAATCGTCAAAGAAGCTGTAGCTAAATCCTTGTTATATTCTGATATCACCCGTCCTGGTGGCAATATGTACACCACTCGCCGTTACGCTGCTTGTATCCGCGATTTGGATTACTACTTACGTTACTCCACCTATGCTATGTTAGCTGGCGACCCTTCCATTTTGGATGAGCGCGTACTAAATGGTTTGAAAGAAACCTATAACTCCTTGGGTGTACCCGTTGGAGCTACCGTACAAGCTATTCAGTCGATGAAAGAAGTTACCGCGAGCTTGGTTGGTCCCGACGCTGGTAAAGAAATGGGTGTATACTTCGACTACATTTGCTCTGGCTTAAGCTAGTAGCACTTTTATGATTGAGGTCTGGGAATCAGTTATGAGTGCTAGAAAGTCTGATTGCTCATCTTTTCAGCATTTGAACTGATATGTGTTAGCTGTCTAGTATTGATGATTGATTTCCAGCCTTGCAATAATTCGATAAAGATTGCTCTTTTGAAATAAATAAAAAAGAATTCAGAATTCTGGTGTAGGAGTTTTAGACTGACACCGCTATCTAGATTTCTGATATTCAGCTTGTTAAAAAATTTTCAATTGTTACTATTAGGAGATTTAACCCCATGCGGATGTTTAAAGTTACTGCTTGCGTTCCCAGCCAAAGTAGAATTCGTACTCAGCGCGAACTACAAAATACCTACTTTACTAAACTAGTTCCTTACGAAAACTGGTTCCGCGAACAGCAACGCATTCAAAAAATGGGTGGCACAATTGTTAAAGTAGAATTAGCTACCGGAAAGCAAGGTATGAATACTGGTTTAGCGTAGATATTAAATTAAAATAATTCAAAAATAAACCATATATCATTTTAGGGAGTTGTGAAGAGGTCAAAGAAGACCTCTTTTTATTTTAGATTTTAGATTTTGTCGAAGTTGGGGGTGGGAGATATTCTTCACCCAAACTTTCCAACAAGGATTTTAGATTAAGTTCAATAGACTAATAAACTTACTTTGACAAAACCAGAGATTTACTTACGATAATTAAAAAAGTACTGATATTAAATTTATTTATTGCTTGAATTAAGCTTTATCCTTTATCAAACGTAAATTGTTAAACGCTTGTGAGTAATTAAGATTATTTCTAGTTGTATAAATCAATCAAATCAATCTTGGAGCCGCTATGTAGTTCTCTAAATATAGACAGCTTGATTTTTTTCCTCAAAAGGAACATAAGTAATAAGAAGGAAGATAAAGAAACTAATTTTGCTGTTCATATGGGTTTTCAAGTCCATGAATATTTTCCCAGCGCGATCGCACTTCACGCATCTAGTACGTAAATCATTTTTTTTGGTATTGCTGGTATCTACAGTCGCAATACTTTTAATGGGGAATAACTTTAGCGTTATATCCACCCAAACCAAAATTCCCCAATCCTTTAAATGGAGCAACGTCAATATTCAGGGTATGGGTTACGTTACGGGAATGACTATTAGCGGAGCTACACCCCAAAGGAGTAATGCATCTGTAAAACCCTATGATGTCTACGTCCGTACTGATATTGGTGGTGCTTATCGCTTCGACCGTCAAAATCAGAAATGGATACCTTTAATGGATATGTTTGATACAAACTTTTCTAAGGGTGGTGTCGGTGTTGAGAGTATTACTGTTGACTCCCAACAGCCTATTCGTGTGTATGCTGCGGTAAATCATGGCAGTTCGATTATTAACGAAGATGGCAGAAAGAAGTATAAATATTCCGGTGAAGTAATGGTTTCTGAAGATAGAGGAAATACTTGGAAACCGACAGGCTTGGGTAAAAAAAATGTCTTTATGGGAGCTGACAAAGAATATCGTTCCGATACAGGGGAGCGTTTAGCAGTAGATCCGAATAAAAGTGAGATAATTTACTTTGCTTCTCGTCGAGATGGATTGTGGAGAAAAAGCGCAAACCAAGAATGGACGCAAGTTAGCGGCGGATTACCAGCGGCTAACAGCCTACCAGAATACAAAAAATCCGATGGTAAAGAGAATAAAGATATACCCGGTTTTACCTTTGTCGCTTTCGATCAAAATTCTGGGAAAGCGAATCAAGCAAGTAAAACAATATATGTAGGAGTCCACGGAAAAGGGGTATGGAGTAGCAATGATGGGGGGGAAACATGGCTTGACATTGTAGGAGGAAAAGACCCCTTACGCGGAACAGTTGCCAAGGATGGTACACTTTACGTCAGCTTTGGAACCCATAGTAAAAATGGTGGTAAAAAATCCGGTGGGGTGCGTAAATATAAAAACGGAAAATGGACTGATATTACCCCAGACGGCACAACAAGAGTTTATTCAGCCGTAGCAGTACAGGAAAATAATCCCACCATGGTAATCGCGATTTCCGATAAATACCTTTACCGTTCCACTAACGGGGGTAATACTTGGAACAAGCAAACAATGTATATGGGGGCTTATGATGCAAATTATCCTCAAGATCAGGTAAATCCATCTGCTCCCAAATATTATCAATCCTACTCAGGAACTGGTGCATCAGTGGTAGTTTTTGACCCAGCAAATCCCAAACAAGTATGGTGGACAAATGGTTGGGGTGTAGCTTGTACTTCGGACATAACTGCTGCAAACCCCAAGTTCAAATGGTTGATGAACAATTTAGAAGAACTTGACGTGAATATAGTAAGAGTTCCACCAGTTCCCAAATCTCAGGGGGGAGCAGATTTAATTAGTGCGGTACAGGACATGATTGGTTTTCGTCACGTCAATCGTCACCAAGTACCTTGGGAAAAAATCAATCCAGTCAATATTGATATCAATCCAAATTTTAAATGGGCAAACCCCGACTGGAAAAAATACCCCGTACCATTCCCCCACGTAGCCGGAGCAACAGGTATGGATTATGCTTACAAGAAACCCAACTATGCAGCTTTTGTGGGTTTTCACCAATGGCAAGGGTTTTACCCGATACATGGTTTTACCAAAGACAACGGTAAAACTTGGCAGGCTTTTGAGTCTATACCCACAGAAAATATGTGGAAAGCCGAGAAATCTAAGCGAGAGAAAACCATTGCCATGGGTGGTCAAATTGCCATGTCACCTACTAACCAAAATAACATGGTTTGGTCGCCGACTTGGGGTCCCTTCACGCACTATACTATAGACGGTGGTAAAACCTGGAAGCTAGCGCATAACTTAGACCACGAACCGAAACCCCAACCTTTCGATTCCAACAACGATAAACACACGCATTATGATGCATTACCAAAATCCTGGGCAAACAGTATTAATCCGTGGTTGAGTTCGTATATTTTGGCAGCCGACCGTCAAGACCCCAAAGGTAAAACTTTTTATTATTATAATGGTTGGACGTTTTATTACAGCAACGATGGCGGCGCAAATTGGAGAAAAGCAGCATCCGGGAAATTACCTACATGGATGGTACGTCCAGCGATAGTTCCTAACCCTACACAACAGGGTGATGTGTGGATGAGTTTCGCTCGCAATCCCGAAGATGTAGAAGGAAATAAGCTATATCGTTCCACCGATGGAGGTAAAACATTTCATCCAATTACATCGGTAGATACCTGCGAATTCGTCACCTTTGGTAAAGGTAACTCAGAGAAAAACCCCTATATTTATATATTTGGTCGTGTAGGTGGTGCGAAAAAAGATGCAATGTACATTTCGCAAAACATGGGAAATAGCTGGAAACTCATTAGTAACCCCGAAAAACAGCAATTTCCTGGACTTACTTGGTTAGAAGGAGATATGCGATCGCCCTATTTAATTTATGCAGCCTTGTCAGGTCGTGGGATTATGGTTGGAGAAATGGATAATCGCTTTGCTCCCAAACCGTCTACCTAGTTTTGCTAACGCTTAATTATATCACATCCGGTAGCATTTGAATAGATATTTTTGTGATAAATATTTTGTTAGAAATATGAAAACAACTGTAAACCTTGTTTTATCAATAATTGTCGCATTGTGGATAATAGCGATCGCCATTGTTTCGGTGCAAAACGCCACACCAGTTTCGTTAAGATTTCTTACATTTGAATCAATTGAAATTCCTGTGGGGTTAGTACTGGCTTTTTGTGTTGCAGTGGGAATGATTGTAATGAGTGTACTGCAACCCTTATGGGGTATAGCTAATTCTCGACAAAGCAATTCTCGACGATATCAAGATGATGCCGAGTTTTTTGTTGATGAAGATTTGTGAACTACCCAAACCCGCTTACGCTGAGGTTTGAGCTTCTGTAATCACGGGGGAGTGCCGCAACGCCGGACTTTCGTCCTAGCTTTGGTCTTACCTCCCCTCCTACAGCAGAGACGGCTGAACCTTCCGCCTTTAGCATTCTGATTCCTTCTGCTCTAATGTTTATCGCAGCGTTCCCATCACGATCATGATGAGTATTGCAGTTGGGGCAAGTCCACTCACGGACATCCAACGGCATCTTATTCACTTGGTAGAAACAATTAGAGCAAAGCTTAGAACTGGGGAACCATCTATCAATCTCAACAAATTTTCCACCTCTGCGTTCTAGCTTGTACGCTAAGAAGTTAGTGAATATTCCCCATCCAGCATCAGATATTGATTTTGCCAATTTGTGATTACGAACCATGCCTTTGACATGAAGATTCTCTACTATGACAGCTTGGCTATCGCTGACCAACTTATAACTAAGTTTATGTAGAAAATCTTGCCGAGAATTACTCACTCGTTCGTACAATGCAGCAACAACTTTTCTATATTTATTTCTTGAATTACTACCTTTGTGTTTACGAGCTAATTTCTTCTGCTTACGCTTGAGGTTTGCCTCGTGTTTGGCAATATGCCTAGGGTTGTCGTATTTAGAAACTTTTTCAGGTTATGTAATACATAACAACAACAACACTTATTATACGGTACTTCCAATGTTGTTGAAGCTTTACACAACATAACTTCATTTTCCATAACGTTCCTTTCTTCAACAAAATCTCC
>JBHJOU010000748.1:0-21266 GCA_050329355.1 Rivularia sp. (in: cyanobacteria) | reverse complement strand
TGGATAACACCTGCGGTCTTGGAGAAATTGGAAGCGATGTCCTTTGTACCTTTACACATTCATAGCGACTATAGCTTACTAGATGGTGCCTCTCAGTTGCCTGCCTTGATTGATCGTGCCATTGAATTGGGAATGAAGGCGATCGCGCTGACTGACCACGGAGTGATGTATGGTGCGGTAGAGTTAATCAAAATATGTCGTAGTAAGAATTTTCAGCCGATTATCGGTAATGAAATGTATATTATTAACGGGGATATCACGAAACAGGAACGCCGTCCCCGGTATCATCAGGTTGTTTTAGCGAAGAACAATCGCGGTTATAAAAATTTAACTAAATTAACTACAATATCTCATTTGGAAGGTGTACAGGGAAAAGGAATTTTTTCGCGTCCTTGTATAAATAAGAAATTATTAGAACAGTATCACGAAGATTTAATTGTTACCAGCGCTTGTTTAGGTGGAGAAGTACCCCAAGCGATTCTCAGTGGAAGACCGGAAATAGCACGAAATATTGCAAAATGGTATCAAGATATATTTGGTGATGATTATTATTTAGAAATTCAAGACCACGGTTCTCAAGAAGACCGAGTTGTGAATGTAGAAATAGTCAAAATTGCGCGAGAATTAGGAATAAAAATAATTGCCACAAATGACTCTCATTATATTTCTTGTAACGATGTAGAAGCTCACGATGCGTTGCTGTGCATTCAAACTGGGAAGAAGATTTTTGAAGATAAAAGAATGCGTTACAGCGGTACGGAATATTTAAAATCTGCTGAAGAAATGAAGCAATTATTCCGCGACCATTTACCAGAAGATGTCATAGAAGAAGCCGTTACAAATACAGTAGAAGTTGCCGAAAAAATCGAACATTATGATATTTTAGGTTCTCCTAGAATCCCTCATTTTCCTATACCATCAGGTCATAGTGCCGATACTTATGTAGAAGAAGTAACTTGGCAAGGACTTTTACAAAAGCTAAATCGTAAATCCCGTAGCGAAATAGATAAGTCTTATAAAGAAAGGCTGGAATATGAGTTAGAAATGATTCAGCGAATGGGATTTTCTACATACTTTTTAGTTGTGTGGGACTATATTAAATTTGCTCGTGACAATAAAATCCCTGTGGGACCAGGAAGAGGTTCGGCGGCGGGTTCTTTGGTAGCATATTCTATGGGGATTACTAACATTGACCCCGTACATCATGGATTATTATTCGAGCGTTTCTTGAACCCAGAAAGAAAATCCATGCCTGATATTGATACGGATTTCTGTATAGAAAGCCGCGATAAAGTTATTGATTATGTAACTAGTCAATATGGGGAAGATAAGGTTGCTCAAATCATTACTTTTAACCGATTAACTTCTAAAGCTGTTTTAAAAGACGTTGCCAGGGTGTTAGATATTCCTTACGGGGAAGCGGATAAAATGGCGAAATTGATTCCTGTAGCGCGGGGTAAACCGGCTAAGTTGCAGAAAATGATTGCTGATGATACTCCCGAACCGGAATTTAAAGAAAGATATGATAATGATCCAGCGGTGAAACATTGGATAGATATGGCAATACGCATTGAAGGAACTAACAAAACCTTCGGGGTTCATGCTGCGGGTGTGGTAATTTCTGCGGAACCTTTAGATGAAATTGTGCCTTTACAAAGGAATAATGATGGTTCTGTAATTACTCAATATTACATGGAAGATTTGGAATCAATGGGTTTGTTAAAAATGGACTTTTTGGGTTTAAGAAACCTCACCATGATTGACAAAGCTATTGATTTAATAGAAAAACAGAATGGATATAGAATAGACCCCTATGATATAACTTCTCAGGAAAGGAAAGCACAAAAAATATTCGCTAAAGGTGGAGAAACAGCCAAACTTCCTAACGATGTCAAAAAGACTTATGAATTATTAGAAGCGGGAGAATTAGAAGGAATATTTCAATTAGAATCTTCGGGAATGCGACAAATTGTTAGAGATTTGAAACCTTCAAATATAGAAGATATTTCCTCAATTTTAGCGCTTTATCGACCAGGACCATTAGATGCAGGATTAATTCCTCACTTTATTGATAGAAAACATGGTAGAGAAAAAATTGAATACGAAGCGAATATTTTAGAACCAATTCTTGATGAAACCTATGGAATTATGGTTTATCAAGAGCAAATCATGAAAATTGCTCAAGACATGGCTGGTTATTCCCTCGGACAAGCGGATTTGCTACGTCGTGCTATGGGTAAAAAGAAGGTTTCAGAAATGCAAAAACATCGTGAAATTTTCATTGATGGTTCTGCAAAAAATGGTGTGAATAAACAAGTTGCTGAAGCCTTATTTGACCAAATGATTAAATTTGCCGAATATTGTTTGAGTTACGACACTGAAGTTTTAACTGTAGAATATGGTTTGATGCCGATAGGTAAAATAGTTGAACATAAAATTGAATGTTCAGTTTTCAGCGTTGATGAAAACGGGAATATTTATAGTCAACCGATAGCACAATGGCATAATCGGGGATTACAAGAAGTATTTGAATATCAATTAGATGATGGTTCGATAATTAAGGCTACTAAAGACCATAAATTTATGACTATTGATGGGGAAATGTTGGCTATTGATGAAATATTTGAGCGAGGGTTGGAGTTGAAGCGGGTAGAGGAATTTTAGATTTTGGATTGAGGAAAGTTGGGTTTCTATAGTTAATTAATGTGGAGACATTGGAGTGCTACGAGTTTACTTTAATAAAAAAATGATTTTGTTTGTTTTGTAAGTATTTACTACAAGTAAATTTAATATTGCGATCATAATTTGTAGTTTTACCATTACCAATTATGGTAGGGTTTAGATAGTTGGGAACCGATTAAAGTAACAGATGAATGATGGTAATAAAATGCGGTCAAATTATGCAACTTTTTACTCAGAAAAATAAATGACGCGGCGTAATTATGACAAATAACAATGAATTGATGCAAATGATATTTAAAATTCAAGCATTTTGGGATAATGAGGCAGAGGTTTGGGTTGCAACGAGCGAAGATGTTCCGGGATTAGTCACGGAAGCTTCTAGTATTGAAATTTTAACCCAAAAGCTTCGTGAAATTATTCCAGAATTAATTATTTTAAATGGAATAGTTGCTAGAGATTATGTAGGCTCAATTACTTTTGAATTAACTAGCCATCGTCAAGAATTAATAAAGGTGGCTTGATAAATGGGTGCATCTTTAACTCCTGAATTAAAAAAGATTCTTACTGATGCTGGTTGTTATTTTGAGAGACAAGGGAAGGGAGACCATGAAATTTGGTATAGTCCAATTACAGAGCATAGATTTGTTGTAGATGGCTCTATAAAGTCGCGTCATACTGCTAATGGTGTTTTGAAACAAGCAGGATTGTCTAAAGTTTTTTAATTGGTTATAAACATAATCCTTAAGAAAGTCATGAGGTAATTTTTTTAGAACTAGACTTTTTTAGGAATGTTATACGGAATAGATACTGGAATTGAATTATTTAATCTATACACTTCACACTCTTAATACTTCCATCATCCTTAAGCGCAACGATTTTTACCTTTGTAGTTTGCCCTTCCGATAGAGATGCAGCCTTTTTCGGTTCTTTCTCTGTCAACTTAATCATCTTCAATATTTCATAGGTAACTTTATTTCCTTTAATCCCCAATACCTTCGCATCCAAAACTTGATCGATTTGAAACTGTTGTGACTCTAAAATCTGGGAAATTTCTGCTTGACGTTGGGAAAGTGGTTCGGGTATTTCTGTTACTGTTATTTCTTCTACGGGACTAGCTTTGTAGTAACGCATTAAACGCATTGCCCATCCCAATATTTTTAACATAGAATGGGCATTATTTTGTTGGTTTTGTAAATATTTACTGCAAGAGCGATCGATACTGCGATAATAATCTGTAGTCTTACGACTGTGTCCGATTTGTTTACCATTGGAAACCAGGGTTTTGAGGTATTTAAAAAATCTCATTCCTGCATCAGGTTGGTGAACAATACTTCGTAGGTAGGAAATTATTTTTCCTAATTCATTAACGTCGGTATCTTCTTTTACTAAAATGATTGCTAAATTATGGGCAATTTGGGATTCTGTTTCTGTTAAGGATTCGGCTTGAGTTAACATTTAATACATTCCTTCTGGTGGTTCTCTATCTGTTGGATAGCGTAAAATTTGCGCTAATTGTTGCAGTTGTTCGGATTGAATTAATTGAGAAGAATGGGCTGTTTGGATTTGTTTTTGGATAAATTGTTGTAAAGGGTTTTCTGTCAGCAAATTATCGTTTTTAGGAGTATATTTACAGTAGCGTTGTTTCCAGTCTTGAATGTTTTGTAAAACCTTTGCTTGGGTGATTTCGACAGTCATTGTTCCCATTCCAATCGGTTTACCACCACCTACTTTTAACGCAATGGGATATTTGCTATCTTGTCCCAAAATAACAAGTAAAGTTCCTAATTCTTCAGGTTTGAGATTTTTAAATTGTAATTGGGTAGTAAATGTATATGCTCGTGCTGCTTGTTGCACTGCAATTCCTTGATTTTCTCCTTTTTCAATAGCGTGAATTGTATGATAATAAAACTTACGTCCAACAACTTTTCCTTGTTTGTCGAAATATGCGCTTCCAGCTTCGGGACGAGGACGATATAAAGATGGCATAAATCCAGTATTGAAACCAATACTTTCGCATTTTGCATCGTTAAATTCTATTAATCCCTGCCAATTTAATGCACCAAATACTTGACTTGCAGGACAAAGATTATTTTTATTGTCGCAAGGTTGAAGTTCTCTTGGAATTTGTTGTTTGTACTTTTTCTGTTTATCTCTAGTTATGACTCCTAATCTACTATTAGTAATTGCTTCGTAGACAGAACGGATACAACCTTTTAAAGAACTACCTTGAATTAAAAGCTGTTTTTCTACTCCTTGAGTCATAGTTTTAATCAAAGCCACACGACTTTCTACATCACTACCAGGAGCGACAATACCAGTGGAAATATGTAAAGAAGTTTGAACTTGCAATTTTAAAAATAAGGTTCCATGCAAGCGATTTTTATCAAATTTATCATGTCCAGCAGGTTTTCCTAAATTGGGAGGTTCACGCGGGAAAGAGACTAATTGATATGGTTTACTAGAATTATTTGCTATTAAATTATCGCGGGATGAAGGTTGGGGAGATGCTGGTTTTTTGAGTTTTGGTTTTGGTGTTTGAGTCATCGATATTTTGGATTTTCAATTTTGGATTGATGTGAGTTAAACTTGTTCAAAAAAGACTTTCCGTGGGGCAAGAAGTCGGGTTTTATAAAGATTGTCTGGTATTACAGATATTTATCATAAAAAACCCGATTTATACGATAACCCTCGAATTCACTTACTTTATTTTTATATTGTGAGTGCGACAAAGTGAACAGTTGCTGTGTCGGAGTTTTTAAAATATCGCTGTTGAATTTTAATATCATCTGGATTGATATCTTGTTCGCTGTTTCCTTTAAACTTAAATCCTTTAGGAAATTTTGGTTCTTCTTTATGCCAAAATGCATTGCGATCGCAAATTTTCCATTCCCCACTTAAAACATCGAAGCCTTCAATTTCAAATTGGTTTTTGCTAAGAATTAAAGCCTCATATCCAGCCTGATATTTCTTCCAGCGCAACTCACAAATCGCATTAAACATTTGTCCTTCAATTTCTCCCCTATCCTTGGGTAATTCTAGACAAATTCCACTGACTTGATGGGAATAACGTAAGAAGTAATAATTTTCTGATAAATTACTAGCTTTTTTGACAGCATCAATAATTTGATTAATTTCTTCTGCTGTTACAAATTGCCGATGATAAATATATCCTTGCATCATGATGTCGTGCATCCTAAAAGCTTACCCCAGGAACGAACCCCACGCATAAATAAATCTCTTGCACCTGCTTCGGTATCCCCTTCCCATTTCATTTGCACACCAAAACCTAAATCCATAGATTCTGCACGTACCGGAGAATCTTGTTGATCTGGTTTTTGAAAACCATATTTATTAGCTTCTTCTTCTGATAAAAATTCTCCAACTCCTAATAAATAATTCCAGTTCCATTGATTATCACTTCCTAGAAGTTGAATTTGCTTATTTTCTTCATTGATTACACATCCTGGATACTGAATTATGGCAGAATTATATTTAATTTTTACTGTTCCCAAACCGCGAGATTTAGCAAAACCTAAACCAAACCAACCATCATTTAAATCACGCAATACTAAACCAATTAAACCAAGTTGTGCAAGGGTAAAATTCTTCAGATGAATCTTAGCTTGAAACTCTCCCGCAGTACATACTTGATAATTAAAAGGTCCCACTGCAACCGAACCAAATACCCTATCAATTGCCACACCATTACGTTCTTCAACGTGTAATTTCTTCACATCAACTGGATGTGCGTCTTCAATTCTTACCCGGCTAGCAATTGCAGTATTACCAAACATTTGGTCGGTAAATGAAGACTTTTTATAAACATCATAACTATCTAAATTTTTCCCAAGATAATCACCTTTTAAAGGGTCATTTGCCCACAGATTTTTTGTATCATTCGGGTTTTTCTCACTCCCAACAGTACGAACAATCCTTTCTGCATGAGCGCGAATTGCTCCTTTAAGACTACTTCCCGGTAAATATATTGACCATCCGTTTTTATGAAAAGTCCTGACAAATTCCATATCAGGATTTGTGGGATCAGCACCTTCACGTCCTGATTTAATTAAAATTGGTCCATCGGGGATAATGCTGAAATCGATAGTGCAATGGTTAACAAGTCGTTTATGCATAATTAAGGTCTATTTTTTGAAATAGCGAGCAAGATGCTCGCACTGGATTTCTAACATTAAACAGCTACTAAATTATTTAGCTGTTGTTCGCATTGCTGAAATATGAAATTTATCACCGCAAAAAGCTTATCTAATTCGTAAATGGTATAGGGATTAATATTTCTAATAAAGCTATTTTCTTCTAATTTTCCAAATTGCCAAGTATATCCATTAGATACAATCCCAAAAATCACTATTTTTTGTTCATTGTTTAATTTCTGGGCTGCGATTATTTCTGCTAAACATTGTGACCAACCTGCTTCAAAATTGTCTTGTTTCGCTTCAACTAAGATAAAATAAGGTTTATCAAAAACAACTTTTCCTAATGGAGAGCGTCTTGCTAAAATATATTCAGGATAGCCCGAAAGCTCTTCATCACAATTTAAAGATTGGTGACTCCATAAGGTAAATTTCTTGTTATAAAGTTTCCACACTTCTTTGAGAATTGGGTAAATCAAATTTTCACAAATAGCAAACTCCGAATTGTTAACAACCCCTTCTCGCATTACTATCTCTAAATCTTCTCGAAAATATTCGGATACATTAAAAGGAGTTTCAGCGATAAAATTTGCTTCAGTGTAACTAACTTGATATTCTTTGAGAACTTCGCCGATGATTTTAAAGTTACTGAAAGCCATATTGACCTCTTCAATAATTTTGTGTTGCTTCGGTTGTGTGATTATTAGCTTTATTTTCTCTTAAATTTTTGATCAACGAATCTGTCCAACGTTGCTTTAAACTTGACTGTTTAACATCTTGATAACTGGGTAGTTTATCACCTAGATTACTACTAACTAATTCTTGTAGATATGTTAGTAATTTATTTGGGTCGTTGTTGACATCCAGCCAGTACATCTTGTCAATATCTAGTTTAACAACACCTAAACCACGAGAGCGCCCACCACCAAGAGGTATTTGTTCGGTTTCAAATTGATGCAAACCAACCATTAACAAACCTAATTCCCATTCCTCTGCATTTTCGACTATGGCTTTAAATTCAAATTGGGTTGCTGCGGGTACTACTTGAAAGTCGTAGAGTTTTCCGTCTGCTGCGGTTTCTGTATCTCTGTCAATTGATACACCATCCCGTTCCTGATATTGTCCAAACCAGCTATCTGGAACTACGGTTAAGTCACGTACTTGGAATTTACTTGCTATCCAGGGAGAACCAAATAAAGAAGAAATTAAATCAGTTTGTTTGATAATTTCCTCAGTTAAAGCCAAATCATCAGGGAAATCTTCTTTAAGTTTTTTAATTTCCTGAGAAGTTAAAGACCATTCCTCTTCAATAGCAGGATTTGCGACTAATTTACGGTTATTCCCAACGATACCACGGAGGAAACTTTCTAAGCGCGATCGCAATGCTCCTTTAAAGCTGGAACCGGGTATTAAAGGATTACCCAATGCGTCTTTGATAACTGGTAAATCGGAACCGATGGGTTCGCTGGAACGTCCTGCACTGATTCGTAATGCGGTTACGGTTGTCAAGGTTCCTGTTAGTTCTAAGCGGTTTTTAAATGTGTCGAACATGGTTTTAATACTTTTACATTTTTAATTAATTAGTTTCTTTGCCTTCTACATATTTATGAGTACCGTAATGTCGTAAATGCAAAACACCATTCTTAATTTTGCAACTAACTCTAAACTGTTTTCCTACATAAAAATGGTCAACTCCATCTTTATCTTTTGCTCCTTGATACGGATAATATTCAACCTGTTTTGCGACTTCTCTAGTATTACCATTAGATCCCTCTAGTTTCATGGAAACTTTAGCAATAGTTTTTTGCAGACGAACTTTGTCATTTACATCTTTAATATTTTTGTAATCTCCTTTAAAAGTACCTTCATAAAATATTCTAGGAAATTCTATTAAATCTTTTGATAAAAAATCATCTTCGCACCGCTTCCAAATTAATCCTCCCCAATTAGAAATTGTCATTTTCCCATCTATTTCTGCGACCATCGCTTCTGGAATAGTTTTAGTCTCTTCAGGTAATAAGCTTGCACCAACATCCATTAAAGCTAAAGCAGCAATATGGTCTTTCAGTTTACTTTTATCTACAGTAATTGGCAAACGAGGTATTGTAATTAATTTTGAATATTTGCCTTCAAAAACATAGACAATTTTATCAGCGTAAAACATTCCAATAGTATTCATGCATCCCTGTAAAGCTTTAAAACCTCCAACTAAATTAAAATAAACATCATAATTTGAAAAATATTTGACTTTTTTTGCAACCCAATCAATTAAGTCATCAATCCCCTGATGAAAGTTTTTTGTACTTACAGTTGACAATTTGTCAGGTACATAAATATCAACGGAATTAACTTTATCTCGTAAATATTCTTTAACTAAGGATGCTGTAATATGACCTTGTGCAGTGTCTGTAGTAATCAAGTAATGAGTATCGAATTTGGCATCTTCAAATTTGTTTTCGTCCAAATCATACAACTCATAAATTCCATTTAATTCTGCACTAGCTTTGCGAACGTCTTTGATATTATTTTTGCTAAGTATATCTTCTGCATATTCTTCTAATTCTTGAACTGTATCCCAAATTTCTCTGCGAGCTTTAATTTCATCATGGCTATAGTTAGCAGAATCTTCTAGCTTATTCAGTGAACTTTCAATTTCATCACTCAAATATTTATAAACTTGATTTGTTAGTAAACTTGTGCCAACAGTTGAAATGATTAATCGAGGTTTGCGGTACATAAAAGCTCCTTGTTTAAAAAAATATATAAACTAAAAATTAGGACTTACCTTTATTCTCGTAAACAAGATAACGCGCACCATAACCCAAATATCTACGTGTTAGCTCGATGCGAATCAAATTTAAATCATCTTTACTACCATCGACATCTCTGCGAATATCTTCTGCTAAATTACTAATTTTTTCATCTATATCATTAATAATTATTTGTGCTAATGAATTTTTTCCTTGTCCCCATTTTTTATCTCTACCAACTTGATAAAGTAAGAAATTTTTGACCACTCTAACGCTTTCTGTTGTATCTGCCACACGGACAAGATTACGAAATTGAGATTCTTGTAAATCACCGTAAGAACTTTTATTTTTTAATGCTTCTTCAATTGCATAAACTATATCGTCTTCGACTTTACGTATACATTTTTGAATTTTTAACTGTTTTTGTTGCTCTGAAAAATCGCTCATATAGAATTCTCTCTAAGTATTAAATGAAAATCATTGCAAACTTCTACTTGTCCAAAACCTTCGCAAGTTCTTTCTCCAAATCCTTCTAACTCTAATCTTGCTAAAGCTGTATACCATTTATCTGGTTGAGTTGTGCTAAATAAATAAACAGCACCTTTGTTAGTAATTAATTCCACATCTTTCATTAAACCCCACGCATTATTCCAGCCAGAACGATAATCGTAACTACTATAAGTTGCTTCTGATTCTAATGACTTATCATCAATACCTGTTAATTGCTTTAACATTTTGGCAGAAATAACAGTTGTACGCTGCCATTTCTCTGTTAATATTGCATCAGATTGTAAGTTCAATGTGAAAAAATGGCGATTTTTATCTAATTCTTGAAGTGGATGAAACATATTTGACCATTCTTGCCAGCGTGTTATTAATCGCTCTGTAAATACCTGAATTTTATTTTTTATTATTTCATTGATGTTATCTTGAATATCTTCACTTTCGATTTTAATCTCAATTTTTCCTAAACCTCGTGAAACTGACCCTCCTAAACGAAAGTTTTTACTATTAGCTTTAATAAAATCTTCTAATTTATCTGATAAACCATCATTAGTAACAATAAGTTCTGATTTAAAAATTACAGGTTTCTCATTTTGAGAATTTGCTTCAGATTCGTTAATAACTTGGATACTGTATAATATCTCTTCTTCTGAAGTTGCACGTCTTCTATTTATGCCGACTCTTGTCACAAATCGTTTTTTGACATTCACACTATAATATTTACTATTTAGTCTGCTATAAAAACTACTATAAGGCTCGACTATTCCCCCTGTTTCTGCTGGACAAGTCGGGTCATAGGCAAAACCATAAGATTCAGCGCAAAAACGGTCGATTAAACTATCAAATACTCCCTGGTTTTTATCAGTTTTAAATCCAGATTTAGTTTTAGAACTAAGTGCTGTGGCTGGTAAAACTCCTATTTCTTCTGTTTGATTTCTCGGAATTACTTTACCTTTGGTTTTGATTGAAGGATAAGCATTTTGAAAAATTGCGGGACTCTCACCTAAAAATAAAGCTTGAAAATCACCACCATCTTGACTTAAATCGCTAAATTGGTGATTTGATTGCTTTAAAATAGCACTTGCTATAGCACCTCTAATCACACTACCAGGAATATAATCCTCACATTCGCTTACCGAACCACCTGGTTTTTGTCGAGAGATTGCTAGGGGAGATAATGCTTTAATTTCTAATTTAATTTGCTTCATGTTTCTTTCCTTTTAGCAAAAATTTCCACACATTCTCATCTACGTTAATTTCTGGTAATTCCCAAGTTAACCAACCTAAACCAGCAGATTTGCTTCCACCTAATGCATGAATATGTCTAAATCCACTCCAAATTAATGCTTTAGCAAAGTCTGGTCTTTCTGATATTAAGCTTGGTTGTATGTGAATCTCCCCTGTAAAATGAATTTTTGCATTTGCGGGAGAGGTTTCTAAAAAGTAAAGTTTGTTCTCTTCTGCTATTTTACGACGACGGTTAATAGTCACACCTGGACGTAATACTTCAGGTAAATTTTCCGGTTCTTCGGTACAAATCAAGTCGTCAAATATTAACCGTGATGGTAAAATTGGGTCGCCAAAAATTTGACTAATTAAACAGTGGTAAGTATTGTCGTAACCAGGTATTTGATATTCCTCCCGTCGAAAACCTTCCGATGCTTCACTTCTTCTAATTACCATTCTTCCTGCATTAGGAGATTCAGAAATTATCCATCCTAAACCTCGTACAATTTTTTCACATTCGTGACGCAATCTACCTTTTATTTGGGATGCGGGAATTAATAAATTACCCTCTGAATTACGACTAATTGGTTTATCTGCTAAAGAACCAGAAGAACCACCAGCACCGATACACAAAGCACTATCAATGACTGCTGTAATTGTATGAGTTTCAACAAAATTAGTATTGATTAATTGTTCGAGTTGTATCATGGCATAGTTTATTTAGATGTATTGGATATATTTGCTGCTGTTTGTTTCGATTTATTATTTTCGTCTTCTTTCGTTTTAAGAAATTCATACAAATCAACCATTTCTCGCCAAATTGTTTCGTAATATTTATCTTTGAATCTGTCTTCATACATCCAAGGTGCAATATTTCCCCCATTTGTTTTAGCATCACACCAAGCTTTTTCAAAATCTTCCCTTAATTGAAGTTGACCTTGCTTGAGTCGGGAACGAAAATAATAATAATTCAAACTTGTAGTTCGTCGTCCTTTTGCAAGAAATTCTCGAATTTGATAAAGTTGCGACTTAGGAAAATCTGCTGCTATTAAAGCTTTAATCGAAGTGATTAAACCACCTAATTCGTATAGCGTATAAGGTGCTGCATAAAGTTTGATTTCTGCACCTTGTTTTTTTGTTAATGCGTTATCACGAAAATCTTTAATACTAGATGAAACCATTGTAACTGATTTCATTACCAAAAAATCAACCGTTCCACCATAATATTTATCCTCATCAGTCTTGTTATCTTTATCCTTGAAATGTAATTTTTTAGCATAATCTTTAGCTGATTTCATTAATTGCTTTGTTAAATCTTCTGCGTAGTAAATAGGAGTATTATATGCAGTAATCAAGACACCACTCGATATGCTTAATTTACATTGAGAGGGCTTTGCATTTTGCCATTGGTAGCGATGAATCTTTTGTAAATCAACAGGTTTTTCTCCGGTTAGTTTGTAGCTATCCTTATCTTTAATTTCCTCTCCTGGTATTTGGAGATTACCTAAGAGAATATTTTCAAAGTTCTCGCCAATATCTTTCGCTATTTCTAAGGCTTTGTCTGCGGGAACTATCAGGATAATATCATCACCACCGATAGTAATAATTTCAAAGGGATGGATGAAATCATCATTTTTAATGTTCGATTTAGATTCATCTTGAATGCCCTGTAATTGTCTGGGATGTAAATTATCAGCTAATGCTTGAAATACTGTATATCTAGTAGCTTTATCTACGTCTTGACTAAAATCCTGATATTTTTTGGCTGTGCGGATTTTTTGAATATATCCACCCATATTATTACCGTCAGCGTAGATATAGGCAACAAAACCTTTGCTGACTTTTCCTAGCTGGGTAAGTGATTCTGTGATTTTGATTGAGTTCGCATTGCGATCGCCAAAATATTTATGCTTTAATTGAGTATTGTTTTCTAGAAATTTCTCAAATTTTTCTATCCAGTTCTCGCATATTAAATCTATTTTTATATCTTCTTGTTCATAGCCATTTATTTCTCTAATTCTACCATTTTTAGCTTTATCACCTATTTGACGTTTGATAGCTGTTGTTTCCGATAAATATGGCTCTCCAATTAAATTAGTTGCTTTTGTTATCGCTAAACGCTTTTCTGTGTCATCCCGACGCAAATAAGGATGAGTTTCTAGCATCGGTGGATAGCGACGACTCGGACGATTGGGAGTATCATTTCCCGAACGACGTTGGTTAAATAAAATGGCTAATTTTGTGGTTAGTTCATTAAAGCTTTTATGATTTTGAAAATTTTCTTCTAATTTTGAAGTATCTTCTATTTTGCCAAAAACACCTTCCACTAAGTCATTTTCATAATTATCTCGATATTTTTCTAACCAAAATGTATCTTTGATATTTTCTCTTAGTAAACCAAAACGCAATTCCAAAAATCTAAATGAATCCCCTACTGCACAAGAATTTGCAGTGATAGTTCTTTCTGTATACCGTTTCTCAATAGCGTTAGATAATATATCTATATAAGCAGTTGGACAAAAAGCAAGAATATTACCACCACAAGAATAAATAATAAGTTCAGGAATCAAAGCATTGGTTAATTGAGGATAGTTTTTTTGAATCCATTCATTAACTTTTGGTATATAAAATGTATAACGATTGTCTATATCTTCATGAAAAAATGTAGGTAAATCAATTAAATTTATTTGGTCTAAGCGAGTAGAAGCACCACGAATATCAGGTAACTTCGACTCTTCAAACACATATTGCTTAATCTTCGTCGCACCACCGTAAACTAAACCGATGCGAGAATTCCACAGTAAAGGATGCTTTTCTGTTAATTCCTTTAACTTATCTAATGTTTTCGGAAATTGATTAATATTCTCTAACTTCTCTAATTCCCTAACTGCATTAACAATATCTGTTACTTCCTGGGGAATATCTGCTTCATTCAGTAATGCTTCCCGCATCTTACGCAAAATATCTAAACCATACTTGGGTTTTTTCCCCTCTCCCCAAGCTAAACACCAAGCAATGCCAATTGATATCGAATCCATTTTCTCCACCATAATTTACCCCCTCACCTTACTTACCAAAATATTTGCCAAAACCTTCACAACTTCCCTCTCACTTGCATCAACTCCACGCTCCAAACAATGAACCCTACCTCTTAAAATCGGCATTTCCGACTCAATAAAATCTTCTATACCATGATAATCACTCCTAATAATTGCTAATACTTCCAAACCCAAATCTTTACAAAAGTTTTCCCAAATTACTATTTCACTATCTTCTTTTACTAAAATTACCGCATGAGTCGCTTCTGCCATAATTATGCGATTTTCTAGAGATATTTTCCCTCCAACATCGAATATAAATATCGGTTCTTTGATATTTCTAAATTCCTTTGCTTTGAAGTGAGCAAATTCTTCAATAAATCCCGCTTTATATGCAGATTTTAATTTTTTGGCTAATTCTACATCGCGTTTTGCAGTTTCTGAAAACCATGAACCATCACCATCGGGACATCCCGAAACAACATAGGATTTTGGTGTGTTGGGTATTTGTAATAATGCTTGTTTTAATCCTTCCCGAAAGCAGGTTTTACCCGTATTGGCAAATCCACAAATTGCAATTTTAATATTAGCTCGATGCTCTTTTCTACTAATATCTAAAATATCGCCGATTTGATATTTACAATTATTGCTAACAGTAATGACATATCTATCTAAACCCTTATCGCCTATTTTGGGGTCAAAAAAAGCTATAGCATCATATATCTTCCCCAATTTATATCCCAAAACTTGACTCACTAATACCGATGCACGTCCGTTGATTTTGATTAACTCACCCCCCGATATCTCCCCAGATATAATCATTTCATCCAACCGTAACACCACATCTTTGACTATTTTGTCACCTGTCGCTAGGGTTTCCCCAAACCCAACTTGTAAAACATCACCGTCAAGCTTGATATCATAAGTACTCATATAACTCACTGGTAGCTAACACACCAAAATCTCAAATCTAAATTTAAAATCTAAAAATTCTCAATTAATCTATTAAGTCTCCCAGATTATACTCAGGGTTGTGAGTGACACAAATCACAAATTTACCCAATTTTGGATCACAAACTGCGATCGCACCGTAAAGATGACAGAGCCGATGTGCTAAAACAAAGGCAACGGGGATGGATGTAGGACCATTAATTTTTAGGAGTTTTCCTCCCCGTAATTCCTTGGATTGTGCCATTTCTTCTAATCTTGCGGCTGCATCCTTGACAATCTGGTCGTTTGATGCAGATTCACCAAAACTAATTTTTAAAGTATCTTCTTCTAACTCAATATTGTAAGTAGCCATTTCAACTTTAGATTTCGGATTGCTTGTTAATTGATGGTTATATCATAAACTACCTTGGAAGAAGATAATTCCAGCTATTGTATGTTTGAGGTGCTAAAAGCTACTCAGTTGGTATGAAAACAAGTGTATCCCATTGTTATTTGACACCATTTCCTAGCAAAACCATGTTTACTTCAAGATTTGTGAAACAAACTAGTTTAAATGTTCTATCTGCTAAATAATTGAAGAATATTTGTTGCCAGCATCTACCAAGTGAATAAATGGCTAGAAATCCTTTTGACCAATTTTCTAAGCAATTTTTTGAAGAATTTCTTTCACCTCTAGGTCAGGTAAGAATTAACTATGAAATACCAGGAGAAGCAAAATTTGTTGATATTTGGTTCATTCCATCAACACCTCTGGAAACAGTCCAACAAGATTTAGGAATACTAAATCGAATAGCACAGACTCCCTGTTTACTCGAACCATACCGCAAACAACCAACAAACCGAGAAATCCGTAGTTGTTTGTATAAGTTGTACCATTTAGAAGCCGAAACTCAACGGGAAGCGAAGCGAGAGGAAGATAAAATTTCCGACGAGCAACTTCCCCGATTGTGGATTATTACAACTTCTTGTTCAGATCGGATATTACAGGATTTAAATGTCACAGAGGATGAAACTTGGGGTAAAGGTATTTATTTCTTAGGGAAAATACTTCTGACTCGCATTATCGTCATTGATCGATTAATTTCCACACCGGATACACTGTGGTTGAGATTATTAGGTAAAGGTTTAATCCAAAAACAAGCAGTAGAGGAAGTAATTGCTCTACCAACAGAAGACAGCAAACGTAGCAAAATTTTAAAGCTTCTTTACAGTTGGAAGATTAGCATAGAAGTAGGTAGAGAAATGGATTTAGAAGATAGAGAGGTCATCATGAATTTATCACAAGCTTATTTAGAGTGGGAGGAACAAACCGAGCGTCGAGCAATGGAGCGGGGTCTCAAGCGAGGTATTGAGCAAGGTATTGAGCAAGGTATTGAGCAAGGTATTGAGCAAGGTATTGAGCAAGAACGACAACAATTACTGGAAAACTTATTTTTAGCACGCTTTGGTGAGGTTGACCCGCAGTTAGCTGGGATTATTCCACCAATCATCAGTTTAAGTAGCCAAGAATATGCAGCTTTTCTTTTGCAATTACCCAGTTTATCACGAGAGGATTTATTAACGCGATTTACCTCATAGAACATACTTATTGAAAAAAATCAGTCAACCTTGAAAGATAAAACAATTTAGTCGTGGGAGCGTCTCGCTCCCTGGTGACAACAAGACTCTTTAAGCGGGATGTCCCGGTCTAATAGCAAATTACCACTACTTCTGTTGGGTTTTGCGTAAGTCTTATTTATTTAACTTACGTAAATTTAAAGTTTTTCTATATACTCTCTTCAAAAATAAAAACCCGTTTTTTTTGCAAATAAATACTGATTTAATGCTTTTCTTGGTCGCGGAAATTACCCCCGTTCATCAAATCTGGAAGATAATGCTTCCAATTTCGATTAATCTAGAGTTATCACAACTTAAGGTTTGAACAGTGGTTAAAGAAGTATTTCGGGATGTTCCGCAAGTGGAACTACTACAGTGGTTTGCACGGGGTTCTCTAAAACAAAATTTACTGCGTCCAATTCGTTTGTGGGTGTGGTTGCATACTTTATATGGTGAACCCACACAACGATTACCTTTAGACTTAGAAGAGGGATTTACATACGCACAATGGCGAGATTTATTTTTTACTTCTACTCATACTAAAGGGGAAGAGGTTCCTCAACACGATGATGTGAATTGTCTCTGTAGAAAAACTACCGCAGATTGGTTATTTAATTCTGAAACCGGAATTGTAGAAGTCGAGTGGAAAAAGTCTCTAATTTCCCACGCAGATATTCATAAATCAAAGTTAAATCAACTCTTAAAAGAGAATTTATTTGCTGTAACTCGTCGTTCCCTACAAGGAGATTTGCAAACTTTAGAAAAGTTGGGATGGTTGGTTTATAAAAATCATAAATATTACGGAATCTGTGAGTATCCTTTACGCCCTCTGAGCGTCATAGATGAAGCAAATAAAATCAAATTTAGTGCTTACGAATTCAACTTTCTTCATGAAGATTTAGTTGCGATCGCGCAAAACCATTCCCAAGAAATCAACGGGATACAAAGGTTTTTTGTTCATCTTGATTATGTAATTCCCAAAAGTACCATCGATTTGGTAGAAAACTGGCAATGGGAATTAAAGGAATTGTGGACAAAAACACCAATACCACCAATTAAACTGACATATAATAGTGCCAAAATTGCAGATACCGTTGATTGCATCGTTTACCCAGTATGCATTTACTATGTACAAAGAGCAGTTTATCTGTGTGCTTTTGGAGATAGCCCCAATCATAATCATCATTGGTATAATTTCCGACTTGACCGTATTCAAAAAATCACATCTTTACAATGGCAAAATTCCGCAATACCACAGCAATTACAACAGCAATATCATCAAAAAACTTTACCCAATCCTTCAGAAATAACCTTAAAAATGTCTGAAGCTTGGGGATTTGATTTTTATTTACCTTCGCAATTAATGCTTTTGCGATTTGACCGAGATTTTGCCCAAAGCTACGTTAAAGGTACGGAAAGACACGATACTTTTAAAGAAATAAGTTACCAGCAAGCACAAGGTTTAATTCGACAACAAATAAAGCAACCCCAACAGCAAAAACTACTTTTGAAAACGCTCTTGAATCGTTCCTCAAACGATGCTTACTACAAGGCATTTATTCGATACAAAGATAAAACAGAACGCGATAGCAACGTAATTATGCGTCTGCGAGCGTGGAGACCGAAGTGCGAAATTTTACTTCCCTTACAACTAAGACAGGAAATGGCGCAAGAAGTTGACAATGAAGCCAAGTTGTATTCTAATTTCTGAAATATTTGACAAATGACTAAATTAACCAAAAAATTTGAACAAGCCTTAGTTTACGCTACCCAATTACACTCTAATCAAACCCGAAAAGTAGATCAAATTCCTTATATTTCTCATTTACTTGCGGTTTCAGCCTTAATATTAGAAGCCGGAGGTACCGAAGAAGAAGCTATTGCAGGATTACTTCATGATGCAGTAGAAGATCAAGGAGGTAAAGCAACTCGTGAACAAATCCGTCAACAATTTGGTGAAACGATTGTCGAAATTGTCGATGGCTGTACGGAATCCGATATTACACCAAAACCACCTTGGAAGGAACGCAAAATTAAATATCTAGAAAACATCCGCAATGCTTCGGATTCTGTAAGGTTAGTATCTCTCGCAGATAAATTACACAATGCTATTTGTCTCTTAATCGGATATAGGAATCAAGGAGATAAATTATGGGATTATTTCAGTGGTACTAAAGAAGATAAATTATGGTTTTATGGAGAATTGCTTAAGATTTATCAGCAAAGCAATGAGAGCTTTATGACTTTGGAGTTGGAGCGACTTCTTAAAGAACTTAGTTTGTAATATTTTCGTTCCTATTTCCCAGGCTGAGCATCGGGGTAAATAGCTGTACTAAGTCGGGTTTTTATGATGATTGTCTGTTACAACCCAGATTTATCATAAAAACCCGACTTCTAACCCCACGAATAATCGAGTGACCTTTAACATACAGAC
Organism: Rivularia sp. (in: cyanobacteria); assembly: GCA_050329355.1. Lineage (GTDB taxonomy): Bacteria > Cyanobacteriota > Cyanobacteriia > Cyanobacteriales > Nostocaceae > Rivularia. The sequence goes on along the minus strand of JBHJOU010000748.1, from coordinate 1,933 downwards.
CTTTGACCTTTAACCTCTAACCTTTAACCTTTATTATGCAACTCTTTTTCCCTGACAAACAGTTGAAGTCAAACGTGGTACTATTCCATCATCGTGGACTGTAATAAAATCGGCGCGTTTACCAATTTCTAAACTACCCCTATCATGAAATAAATCAATTGCTTTTGCGGGATTGCTATTAACTAAACGCATAGTTTCATAAATAGGTTTACCAGTTTTATTGGCAATAATAAAAATTGATTGCAGCAAACTTTGAGGTACGTAATCAGAAGAAATCACATCTACTAAATTTTGTAAAATCAATTCCATTGCAGAAACATTACCCGAATGAGAACCACCCAAAACTAAATTCGGCGCACCCATTAAAACTTGCAAACCTGCATCATGAGAAGCCTTGGCTGCTTCCAAAGTCGTAGGAAACTCTGCAATTACAGCTTTATTTTCAATCGCTTCTTGTACGTGTTCGAGAGTTGCATCATCGTGAGTTGCAAGAGCTATACCTTTAGCATGACTCAAACCAACCAAAGCTTTACGGTTTTTCGGTGCATATTTTTGCTGTTCTATCTGACGCAATTTGATAAATTCTTCCATCTGTGCTGAAGTTATTCCATGTTTCCCCATGTAATATTCCTTAAACTTATCAATCCGCACAAACTGACGCTGACCGGGTGTATGATCCATTAAAGAAATAAGTGATAGCAAAGGATTATCAGCATATCTTTCCGTTACTTCATACACTTTTTCAAAAGATAATTCACAACGCAAATGCAGCAAATGTTCTACAGCAAAACGTCCCGTTGCTTGCCCTTGACAAATTACATCAATCATGGGTGAAAATTCAGTCAAGCGAGGTGAACCAGCAGCAGCATCACCGATCGCGATCGCATCACATACAGTAGTTACTCCAGCACTTGCTAAATCCCTATCATGATACACCGCAGCGGCTTCCAGAGGCCACTTAATACCCGGACGAGGAGACATACATTTCTCTAGATTATCAGTATGTAATTCAATCAATCCCGGTATTAAATAATCTCCCCCACCATCGTTTCCTTGTGAACAGATTCCCGGTTGAATATCACGAATCATACCATTTTTTACAATAAGCGTTCCCAAAAGCTCTTGATTTGGGAGTTGCAGCCGATAATTAGTGTAAATTTGTTCCATCAGAGGATTTTGGATTTTGGATTTTAGATTTTAGATTTTGGATTCTATATCGGATATGGTAAGGTCAAAGGTCAAAGGTTGAAGGTTAAAGGTTTGTAATCAACAACTGTCAACTGTCTTTAACTTTTAACTCGCGATCGCAAAGTTGGGAACGAACTTCTTCGTCGTGAAAAATTCCCACCATTGCACAACCATCTTTTTTACGTTCTTGTAAAAGTTCAATAACCACTTGACTATTACTAGCATCTAACGCCGAAGTTGGTTCATCTAATAATAAAATTGGATAATTCACCGCAAGTGCGCGAACAATATTAACCCGCTGCTTTTCACCTCCAGAAAAAGTTGTTGGAGAAAGGTTCCAAAGATGTTGAGGTAAATTCAGTCGAGTAAATAATTCACATATTTTTTGGTGAGCAACTTTTTTATCTACTCCCAATTCTAACAAAGGTTCAGCCGCAACAGTTACCGCTGGAACCCTAGGAATTACTCTTAAAAATTGACTAACATATCCAATGGTTTTCTGACGTACTGTTAATAATTCATAAGATTCTAACTGACACAAATCAACCCATTGACCTTGATGCTTCAGCCAAATATTACCACTATCAACGCGATAGTTAGCATAAAGACAGCGCATAAAAGTTGATTTTCCCGTCCCAGATTCACCAGCTAAAGCAACACATTCACCCGCTTTTAAGTTAAACGAGATATCTTCAATAACCGGAAAATTAATTCCACCTTGATTGTGAAGGGTAAAGCTTTTACT
>JBHJOU010000419.1:0-3032 GCA_050329355.1 Rivularia sp. (in: cyanobacteria) | reverse complement strand
CCCGCTATTTGGGTTTGGGACGATGCATTATTAAAAGAATGGCAAATTAGTCTCAAGCGGATTACTTTTATTTACGAATGCTTGTTAGAATTACCAGTTGTGATTCGTCGTGGTGATGTAGCAACCTCCGTTTTAGCTTTTGCAAAAGAACATCATGCCAATCAAGTTGTGACTACAGACAGTCTAAGTCCTCGTTTTAATAATATTTGTGATCAAATTGAACGTTCAAAAGAATTAGAAATATTTGAGGTAGAACCATTTTTTGAATACGACGGTTTTATCGATCTTAAGCGGTTTTCTCGTTATTGGAAAGTTGCTGAGAAATATGTATTTGATTAACAGGAAAATAATATTTAACTTAATCGGAGGCTAATTTAATTACTAAATATCTAAATTATTTTGTAGGGACGTTGTATGACACATCCCTACATTAATTTTCAATTTTATGAATATTTATATAAGATTTATGCAGTTCTATCGAAGTTTTCTTTATATTTACCTTGAGGAGGCGAAAAGGTAATTAAATCATCAGTATTACGTTTAATTGTATTACAGATAAAATCTAAAGGTAAATCATTGGGGTCATAAACGGGACTAACTCTTCGTTCATTGAATCACGACGTAAATGTAATTTCATCGCAATGGTAAATGCTACAACCAAGCGCATTGCTGCTTCTTTGATACTTTTATCTTTCCAATTTCTTTCTTCAATATATACCCAAATACCTCTAACTAAATTACGCACTACATTCACCTGCGCTCCCCATAATTTACGTCCTTCCCAAAAACGATCGTGAGCGGTATTAGTCCGAAAAGCTAGTAGTAAACTCAGAACAATATTTAAGTTAACAATAATATTTTGGATTACTTTGTTGTCAGTAAAGATGCTAAAATGTCCAAAATAACTGAGAATAGAAACACCAAAACCATATCCGGAACATAACATAATCCAAGGAAGAATTGCCGGAATAACTGCTCCTGCAAGACGGAAAATTACTTGCCACCATTGCAGCTTTTCGCCCGTATAAAGATTAAATTTTTCTCCAAACGACCTCGACTTTTTTCGAGAATGATTAGCTTTTTTATTTTGCGGACTGAACCGCACACTTTTTTGATTATTTGTTCTAGGATTGTGATTTTTCTTCTTAAATGGTGCAATCATCTTTTAGTCTCCTTTAATTACATTTAGAGAATTTAATTCAACAAACAATGATTTATAACTATTGGCTTATTGACGATTATGCTTACTCATTCATATTTTTAAAAGTGGCAACTGTTGAAGGAGACATTCGGCTCATATATCGGAATATCCAATATTTGAAAATACTATCTAAAATCACTGGGAATGTAGCGATAAATAGGAAAACTACACTATGATTTGCTGCAATACCTAAGTAAAGTGACAATATTGAGACATTTGATTACTTTAATCCTCAGCCCAAAATATACTAATTATGGGATTAGAGAATGATTTATAAACTTTGAGTATTGTGGCTCAAGTCAATAATCAACTTAAATCTTCAACCAATGCTTGGTGCGCGACACCAAAACCTTTATTGTTGCCAACTAAATCGATCTTGTTACTGTTCGCCGGAAAATGAGATAGCATTACCTCAAATATGTGTTTGGAGTTTGGAGAATTTCCATGGCATTTCGTTGGTTTGGCAAAGTTCACGGTTCCGATTCAGTAAATTGTGAAACAAAAATGCTTGCTCTGAGACGCTTTGATTTCAAATTATTTAAACTAACAGCTAAACTATCAGCGCCAATTATAGCTACAGTTGGCAGTTTCGCGATCAATTTACCTAGTAATGCTTTAATCAACCCCTTTAGAAAAAACAACGAATATCGTGTGTGTGCTGCACGTCTTTTGAGTTTAGGTATCCCAGCAGAGACTACAGCTAGTGCTTGTGCAGCTGCACTTAGACCCCTGGAAGTGTCTTCCTGTGTAGGTCAGATTCAGCGGAGAGCTCAAATTCCTGCAACAGATTCGCTTTCTTTTTGTGGACAAGCACGTCGTCCTAATGATTTAGCAACTTGCGTTGTTGATATCGGTACCATTCGTCAGGAAGGGGTTAATCCTGCTATTTTAAGCTACTGTAGTCGCAGCTTACTACCAGTTGATTTTGGTCAATGCGTAGTAGGTTTAGGTTCTGAAATCGATTTTTCACCCACACAAGCAATGGAAAGGTGTATCAACGCTAGCGATCGCATTAGCAATGTTGTACCTTTTTCAAAACCCGGAGTTACTCCCTCTATGGAATTTAGCCCCACTTTTGAAACAACTCCGATTCGTTAGAGTCACAGGGATGGAGGTGGGGAGGTGGGGAGATGGGGAGAAATTAACCATCAACCATCAACTAACCACCATCAACTAACTCCGGTAGTTCTACAAAAAAAATAGGTCGGGTTTTCATCATGAGTAAACCTAACCTAATAGTTGTTTATTGAATTTTGTTTTTGGACATATTTTTGCTAAAATGGGGGAATTGGCATAATCGGCAGTCATTAATATGACTGCTGATTTATTATTCTTCTTTTTTACCGAAAACCATTTGTAAAAGCATTGGCGCTCCACCTACTTGATGATATTTATCTGCCCAAGCACGAATTACTTGATCCAATTCTTCTAGGGCTTCATCTATTCTTTCGGGTGGAATATCCATTTCTTCCAAAACTCGCATTGTATTCCGCTGTCTTTCTGACCACTCCCTCATCATGCGGAAAAAACGGGCAGTATCTTCCACCATAATGTAGGTGCGCTCCTCGTCATCTGCTGTCGCGTAATAGGGACGAGTCAGAGCGTAGAAAGGCATTCCCCAAGGAGAATCAATCCGCGTCACCGTACTCGAATAAAGTAACCGACGCTTGATATGCTCCGCCAAAGCCTCACTTAAAGGCATTTGGTGTCCCGAAGGCATATCTTCTTGGGAACGTTTGTGGAGAAATTCAATTAACTCCAAAAACTCAAAAGAGGTAATTAACTGAGCATCAGGCAGGTTGGGCGGTAATTTTTGCTCAATTTGTCTTTT
>JBHJOU010000719.1:0-3386 GCA_050329355.1 Rivularia sp. (in: cyanobacteria) | reverse complement strand
CTAATCAGGTTTAAGGAAAAATATACTTTTTAACGCAAAGGAGCGCAAAGGTATACGCTAAGGGACGCGGAGTTTTTTGTTGATAACTTAATATGGGAATAGTTGGTACTAGTTTACTGTTGCATAATTTTTAAAAACTGTCGGTAAGTAATTTATAGCAATTCGCGATCGCGAACTAAAACTGGTGTTACCTGTTGTTAGAAAGTAATATTATGAATAATGTCTCAACTCTGAATAAAATCAATATGTTAACTAAACCCCGGCACATTCTTGAGGAAATAGTCTTGTATAAAAAGCAAGAAGTTACTCAAATGCGGTTAGATTTACCTTTGGCTGAGGTGCAACAACAAGTAAAAAACGCGCCGGAGGTACGAGATTTTTTACAGGCTTTGCAAAATAATTCCCACCATCCTAGTTTGATTGCGGAAGTCAAAAAAGCATCACCGAGTAAAGGAATTATTCGGGAAGATTTTGACCCGGTAAATATAGCTCAAGCTTATGAAAGAGGAGGTGCTGCTTGTCTTTCAGTTCTCACTGATAGTAAGTTTTTTAAAGGTAGTTTTGATAACTTGCGTAAGGTGAGAAAAAGCGTAGAATTACCGCTATTATGCAAAGAATTTATTATCGACTTATATCAAATATATTTAGCTAGAACTGCCGGTGCTGATGCGGTACTATTAATTGCAGCAATTCTATCTGACGTGCAGTTAAAAGACTTTTTGCGGGTAATTCACAGTTTGAAAATGACTGCTTTGGTGGAAGTTCATACAGATAAGGAGTTGGATAGAGTTTTAAGACTTTCTGACGTAAAACTAGTGGGAATAAACAACCGCAATCTCAAGAACTTTACCGTAGATTTAGCAACTACCGAGCAACTAATTTCTCAACACAAATCACAGCTACAAAGCTTTGGAATTACTGTTGTCAGTGAATCAGGTATATACACACCAGACGATTTGACCTTTGTTAAAAACGCTGGCGCTCGTGCCGTTTTAGTAGGAGAATCTTTAGTTAAGCAACCCGATGTAGAAGATGCGGTAAGGAAGTTGCTGGGGTAAAGAAAGATGGGGGGACAAGGGGACAAGGGGACAAGGGGACAAGGGGACAAGGGGACAACGGGACAAGGGGACAACGGGACAAGGGGAAATAACTCTTAACTCTTAACTCCTAACTCCTAACTCCTAACTCCTAACTCCTAACTCCTAACTCCTAACAATTAATCACTAACAATTAATAACATGACTGCAATATCTCAACGTTTTGAAGAATTAAAAAAAACCAATACTTGCGCTTTAATTCCCTTTATTACTGCGGGAGATCCGGATTTAGAAACTACTGCAAAAGCACTGAAAATTTTGGATAAAAATGGTGCTAGTTTTATTGAGTTAGGTGTTCCTTATTCTGACCCTTTAGCTGATGGTCCTGTAATTCAAGCTGCTGCTACTCGTGCTTTACAAAATGGTACGAAGTTAGACCATGTTTTGCAAATGTTAAAAACCTTAACCCCAGAATTACAAGCTCCAATTATTTTATTTACTTATTACAACCCCATTTTAAATTTAGGGATTAAAGAGTTTTTAAAAAAAGTTGCGGAAGTGGGAGTTAAAGGTTTAGTAGTTCCCGATTTACCCTTAGAAGAAGCTGAGAAATTAATACATTCTGCCCAAGAATTTGGTATTGAGTTAACTTTGCTTGTAGCTCCTACCAGTTCTAAGGATAGGATAAGTGCGATCGCCAAATATTCTCAGGGTTTTATTTATCTAGTTAGTGTAACTGGTGTTACTGGAATGCGTGTTGGGTTAGAAAGTAGAGTCAAGGACTTACTGCAAGAAATGCGTGGAATTACGAATAAAGCAATTGGACTTGGTTTCGGTATTTCCGGTGCAGAACAAGCAACTCAAGCCAAAGATTGGGGTGCTGATGCGGTAATTGTTGGTAGCGCATTTGTCAAAAGATTAGCAAACGGTACCCCTGAAGAAGGATTGCGATCGCTCGAAGAACTTTGTAAGGAATTAAAAATCGCAATCTCTAGCGAACAGTTAGTTAAAAGTTAAGAGTGAGGAGTGAGGAGTGAGGAGTTAGGAGTTAGGAGTTAAAAAATACCAATTACCAATTACCAATTACCCATTACCCATTACCCATTACCCATTACCAATTACCCAATTTTAATTACTAAAAGGAATATAAATCAAAATGGTCAGTACTCCAGATATCAGCACAAAAATCTCATCAACTGCTCGTCCCGATAATTTGGGAAGATTTGGACAATTTGGCGGAAAATATGTTCCAGAAACTTTAATGCCAGCATTAAGTGAGTTGGAAACTGCTTACGAAAAGTATCGTCATGATCCCGATTTTAAAGCTGAATTAAATGGCTTGTTACGGGATTATGTCGGAAGACCTAGCCCTTTGTATTTTGCGGAACGTTTGACACAATATTACGCTAAACCTGACGGAACGGGAGCGCAAATTTACTTAAAGCGTGAGGATTTAAATCATACCGGCGCTCACAAAATTAATAATGCTTTAGCTCAAGTATTATTAGCCAAACGCATGGGTAAACAGCGAATTATTGCGGAAACTGGAGCCGGTCAGCACGGAGTTGCGACAGCTACAGCTTGCGCTCGCTTTGGTTTGAAGTGCGTAATTTTCATGGGTGTGCAAGACATGGAAAGACAAGCGCTCAACGTATTCCGGATGCGGTTGATGGGAGCAGAAGTTAGTCCGGTGTCAGCAGGAACCGGAACTCTCAAGGATGCAACTTCCGAAGCAATTCGCGATTGGGTAACTAATGTGGAAACCACACACTACATCTTAGGTTCCGTTGCAGGTCCCCATCCCTACCCAATGTTGGTACGCGATTATCATGCCATTATCGGTACAGAAACTCGCAATCAATGTCAGGAAAAATGGGGAGGATTACCGGATATTCTTTTGGCTTGCGTCGGTGGTGGTTCCAATGCAATGGGATTATTTCACGAATTTGTTAATGAAGAATCCGTGCGTTTGATTGGAGTGGAAGCCGCTGGTGAAGGTGTAACTACCGAAAAACACGCTGCAACTTTGACTAAAGGTAGAGTCGGAGTACTGCACGGTGCAATGAGTTATTTGCTGCAAGATGAAGACGGACAAATCATCGAAGCACATTCGATCAGCGCTGGTTTAGACTATCCCGGAGTTGGTCCCGAACACAGTTTTCTCAAAGATATGAATCGTGCTGAATATTACAGCGTCACCGATGAGGAAGCATTAGCAGCATTTAGAAAGGTTTCGGAATTAGAAGGAATTATTCCCGCATTAGAAACCGCTCACGCTTTTGCTTATTTAGAAACACTTTGTCCTCAGCTAGATGGTAGTCCAAAATTAGTTATTAACTGTTCCGGTAG
>JBHJOU010000795.1:0-5795 GCA_050329355.1 Rivularia sp. (in: cyanobacteria) | reverse complement strand
ATTGTACTAGAACCAATAATCAGTTTAAAACGATGCTGCCATATATAACCAAAAAAACGTCCATAAAGCAAAAAAACAGAAGGTTGTAACTCTAAAGGTGTGTCTTTACCTTCTGCTATCTTGCGAATCATATTCGCTTGCATCGTTAATCCTACTCCTGAAATAATTGAACTATGAAATTAAGTATTGCAACTGACAAAATCAGCAGGTAGCTACCTGCTATTGGTATTACAATTGAATAATTGTATAAATTATTCTCAACAATATAGCACAATATGCTAAATTATTGATAGTCAGTTTCAGTAAGCAAACATAATTTGACTCTAACTATTTATCTCTTGAGAACAAGATAATTTAACTATCTCAAGAGTTTATTTGCTGTTGTTTAATAATAATATTGGCTAGAAAAATCCAATAATTTGTAAACAGTAAAAGCATTGAGTTTTGTGATGATTGTGGTGCAAATATCTTTGTGGTAAAGCTTCGTAAATCAGAATCCTGATGCACAATAACAATTTATTTACCTAAATTAATCCCAAATCAAATGGCTTTACCTGACGACAACTGCAACTGGGAAGAGAAAGATAATCAAATCTCGGAAAATAATTCTACAAATCATCATACCCAAGAAAAAATATCTCCAAAAATAGCAAAACATATAAACATTGAATCAGAAGAAACCGCTTTATCACTACCTCAAATTACAATTCGGAAACGCTTACCTTGGCTATTAGGAAATATACTCTTATATATTACTGCCGCCAGTGCGATTTCTCCATTTCAAAATGTGATTTCTCATATACCTGTACTCGCTGTAATTATGCCGATTATTTCTAATACTAGTGGAAATGTGGCGATTCAAGCTGTCTCCGTTACATTGCGAGGATTGGGGACAGGTGAAGTTACCCCTTTAGACACATTAAAAGTTCTGCGAAAAGAGATTTTTGCAGCATTAGTAACTTCCATCGTATTAGGAGCAGCTTTGGGTATTTTATCATTGATTTGGTCTCCACCAGAAGAGCGTTGGATATCTATTATTGCATCATTTGTGATGATAATGAACGTATTTATAGCCGCTACATTAGGAACATTATTACCGATGAATTTAAAAACAATTAACCTCGATCCAGCATTAATTAGCGGTCCTTTTTTAACAACAATATTGGATACTATTAGCTTTTTAACTTTTTTAACAATGATTGCGATCGCTCAGTCATCTCCTAGCATCATCTCTCAGTTCAATCAAACACCCTAATTTCTGATGTTGAAACAAAAGATTAGCTTTGGTAACATAATTTTAAGTAGCATCGGAAAATGAAATTATGAATAACCCAGAATATCGAGTCAAAAGAGAATTAGCACCAGAAGTTTTTCAATTAGCATCTGAATTATACGCCCAAAAACAGCAAGAATATTCCCTAGAAGAATTAATATCAATTGGGGAAGAAGCCCAAATTCCTGGCGAATTTATTCAACAAGCCGTGGATATAATTGAATCTCGACAAACTAGTGAAAAAATAGCAGTTCAAAATCAATATAAATATCGTAAATTAAAAATGGCTTTGTTGGGAGTATTAGCGACAGCTACTACTTTAGGAATTGGTGGGTGGGTATATGGTAGCCTTTCTCCTCAAACACAACAATTAAACTCTAAATCTTCGGCGGCTATCATGCCGGAAAAAGGTGATAAAAAAGAGAGTGGAAATGTTGAAAGATACTTATTAAATAAACAGGGTTTAGTTGATGGTTTTTTACTCAATAATGGTAAACAAATTAAATTTGCTTCCCACATGAGTGAGCAGATAGTAGATGCAATTAAACCGGGAGATTTTGTAGAAGTTGTGGGTAAAATCGGTACTCCGACAAGCCACGGGCAAGAAATAGATGCTCGTTTAATTACTAATGCTCAAACAAAGCAAACAATTGGTAAACAACCTAAACCTAAAGGCAAGAAAAAACCAGATTTAATTGATGTCAATTCTCTACAAATAGACGATACAGTTCAACATTGGTTAGTTAATGGTAAAGGAGAAATTAAAGGAGCAATTGTGACATCTGGAACTCAAGTTCATTTTTCTAAAGCTTTGACTAAAAAATTAAATCAACAGCCTAAATCCGGTAGCCAAATCAAAGCAGAAGGAGTCGGAAAAGAAACCCCGTATGGCTATGTAATTGAAGTTATTTCTGCTAAAATTGATGGAGAGTTGTTACCCGATAGTAAATAAAAAAGATTAAATCAAAAGTATTGATTCGGAAATAAATCAGGACTTACGTATTTCATCCTATGAATCAGGTTTCTTCATTAATATATTGTAATAAAAACGAGTATTTTGTGTAGAAATCCGGATTATGTAGCGTAAGTTATATCAACATAAAAAGCTTGTTTATGTTTTACTCCTACTCCCTTAATATGATTAAATATAACTCTTTATCTTTATGACAAACATTGAACTTTCTAGTTTAAAAGTAGGAGAAACAGCAGTAATTTTAGAATTATCAGGTGAACCAAGTTTACAGCAGCGTTTATTAGCTTTAGGTTTTCGTCCAGGGAAACGCATTAAAATACTCAGAAAAGCCTGGTTAAATGGTCCTTTACACATCAAGATTGGCACAACAGAAGTAATGGTACGTCGTCGGGATACTTCTGCTATAAAAGTAATTAAAGATTAATCGAAATTATTAATATTTTGCTCTTAATATTTTGTTTGTAGAGATATCATTAATCATTTCTCTAAAATCTGTTACCGAAAATTTAGAGACGCGATAACCGAAAATGTAGAGACGCGATATATCGCGTCTCTACAATTCCAAAATCTAAAATCTAAAATCCAAAATCTAAAATCCCTAATGACTCACTGTAATCCTTCTTCTATATCCGCAGATAATTTATCTAATCAACTCAAACAAATTGCTGTATTAGGAATGCCAAATACAGGTAAATCGACCTTTTTTAATCGCTTTACAGGTTCCCAAGCTAGTATTGGTAATTGGCCAGGAATGACGGTTGATTTAATGATGGCAGAAGTTAGCTTAAATGAACAATCAACGCAAGTAATAGATTTACCAGGAATATATGATTTACGAGGTTTTTCGGAAGATGAAGCTGTGGTACAAAAGTTTTTAGAAACCACACCAGTTCATCTAGTTATTATTATTCTCAACTCTACTCAAATTGAGCGACAAATTAGTTTAGCATTACAAATTAAAAGTTTAAAATTACCCGCAGTTTTATTGTTAAATATGGCAGATGAAGCAGCAAGCTTTGGTGTGACTATTAACTATGAAAAACTCAGCGAACATCTGCAAATACCAGTCATTCCCATTAGTGCCAAATATGGAGAGGGTTGCGATAAAGCATTTCAAATAATTGCTGAAAATTTACAACAGCTTCATCTTCCGATAACAGTGGGGAAAGTCACCGAACAATTACCATCGTCAGCGGAAATAAATTCCCAAATGGAATCAATATTAACCGCAACAGTGACGATTAACAGCGAAATTTCTGAAAATTGGACAACTCGCTTAGATAAAATATTTCTCCATCCGATTTTTGGGCTACCAATATTTTTTATCACCATGTTTTTCATCTTTCAATTTATCTATGCTTTGGGAATACCATTGCAAGATTTATTGGCAGATGGATTAGCTTGGTTTAAAAATAATGCATTAGAACCTTTATTAAGTTATTTACCTTGGTTAGGAACCTTTTGGCATAATTTTATTGTTGAAGGTATTTACGAAGGAATTGGCACAGTTGCAGCATTTATTCCCGTGATTTTCTTATTCTTTATTTGTATGGGAATAGTTGAAGATAGCGGTTATTTATCCCGCTCCGCTTTTTTAATGGACGCATTCATGGAAAGATTAGGTTTAGATGGACGTTCCTTTGTCATGTCGTTAATGGGATTTGGGTGTAATGTGCCTGCAATCATGGGATTAAGAGTAATGCGATCGCCAGCTTTAAGAATGCTATCAATGTTAGTAATTCCCTTTTCTTTATGCTCAGCAAGATTGAATGTATTTATATTCATGACAACGGCATTATTCACACCCAAACAAGCACCAATTGTCCTATTTAGTCTCTATTTATTTAGCTTTGCTGCGGCAATTTTAACCGCAGCATTATTTAAAGGAATGTTTCCTAATAGCGAACCAATGGTATTAGAATTACCTCCCTATCGCTTCCCAACAATCAAACAAATGATAACCAAAGCTTGGAATGAAGCGACAAATTTCTTATTTTGGTCACGGAGATTTATTATCTTTGGAGTGGTGATAATTTGGCTGTGCAATAACTTACCTACTAATGTACCACCAGCTAGTTCCCAAACAATTTCTGGAATGATTAGTCATGTCACCCAACCGATTTTATCTCCCTTGGGAATCAATTCACAATTAGCAGTAGCGTTGATTTTTGGATTTATTGCTAAAGAAATTGTCTTAGGTGGTTTAGCTATTATTTATAGCGCTCAATCAGAAGCCGGACTTGCAAAACTTATTGCCGAACAAATTGATTGGGTACAAGCTTATAGTTTTATGTTATTTACCCTACTTTATGTTCCTTGTTTGTCAACTGTAGCAGTAATTAAAAGTGAATCTAAAAGCGATAAATTTACTTGGTTATCAATAGCTTGGTCATTAGGTTTAGCTTGGATAGCTAGTTTTATATTTTATCAAGCAGCGCGATTTTTGGGATGGTAATTTACCGTTTAATTATCGTCCGTATACTAGCCACCAGATTAATTTTGATTGATAAATATCTGTAGTGGGAGCTTCTAGCTTTGACTACGAATTTATTACCCCGCAGAATTAAAGTGGACTCTATATTCTATATATTGTGATTGCTTTGTTCCACCCAATGATCAGAAGCCCCTTTTACTGTCCATTGCACAAAAAAACAATTGCTAGATAGTAGGATGCGCTATCGACACTATTTATGCTTTCCTTGATAGCAGGAATAGATAAACACTTGGGGGAAGCAACTGTAACTTAATTTCTATGCATATCTAGGCAAATGCTAGTATTATTGCGACTATTTTTTTCGTTAACTGCGTATAAAGCAGTGTATAATACAAATACGCTTAATTAGTGCGGGATGTTAAAGCTTACTTGGTGTGAAAACCATAGAAACACTTGACACAAACTAATTACAAAAAAATGAATAGGTTTTAAGTCTCATACTGAAATAGATTTCAGTATCTCTAACTGGGGATTAGTGGTCAAGGAACCGGAGTTACGGAGCGATGGAACCAAGCCGAAAGGCGCTTCTAGTTGAGCGAACTTATACCGTGGAGTTGGACTTGCTGATATTTACGGATTTATGCCTAGATATGCGTAAGTTTTTAAAAGCGGAAGGAATGGAATTATGATTATTGTTCATCATCTGAATAATTCGCGATCGCAACGTGTATTATGGCTGCTGGAAGAATTGGGTATAGAATACGAAATTAAGTATTACCAACGCGACTCAGAAACAATGCTGGCACCAGCATCGCTGCACGAAGTTCATCCCTTGGGAAAATCGCCGGTAATTACGGATGCAAACCTAACAATTGCCGAATCAGGTGCCATCGTTGAATACTTAGTGAATCGTTACGGTAACGGTAAGTTAATCCCAGCAGTCGATACACCAGAACGCTTGCGCTACACTTATTGGCTGCACTATGCTGAAGGTTCTGCAATGCCGCCGTTACTTTTTAACTTGATTTTTAACCTCTTTGGAATCAAAGCGCGTAGCGCCATGGATGGATTTATCGCACCTCAGATTCAGCTGCACTTTGACTATATAGAAGACG
>JBHJOU010000528.1:0-4270 GCA_050329355.1 Rivularia sp. (in: cyanobacteria) | reverse complement strand
ATTAGTAGCATACGCGACTTTAAAAGCCATCGGTTATGCCAATAATTATTTATTAAGGGTAGTTTTTAAACAAGCTTTTATTTTAGCAATACTTGGCTATATTCCTGGTTGGATTATTTCTAAGTATCTCTATGAATTTGCGATGAAAGCCACAAAATTACCGATAAATATGAGTTTCAATAATGCATTGATAGTTTTGATAGCTACCGCTTTAATGTGTCTTACTTCCGGTGCGTTAACTATAAATCAACTTCGTTCAGCAGACCCTGCGGATGTTTTTTAAGGTTAAGAAATTGCTTGCTATGTATCTAAGCAGTAAAATGCTTTTACTAGGATTTTTTTAATTAAGATACTCCGTAGAAATTATTCGACACTACAAATATGCGTATAGGCGCTTTCCAAAATGAATCTTACAGATAAAACTTTACTTATTACCGGAATTGGTGGATTTATTGGTTTACGTACAGCCGAAATTGCTATTAGTAAAGGCTTAAAAGTTCGTGGACTGGAAAAAGATACGGATGCAGCTAAAAAAGCTGAAAAATTAGGTGCTGAAGTCCACATAGGTAGCGTCGTCAATCCATCAATTGCTCAAAAAGCTTGTCAGGAAGTTGATCTAGTTTTACATACTGAAGAAGTCGCAAAAGAAGGAGGTTCAATTAAAGAATTTAGCGAAGTAAATATCGATGGAACTATTAATATCGGTAAAGCTGCTCGTAATGCTGGAATAAAAACTTTTATTCATCTTTCCAATGCTTTAGTTTATGGTTTTAATTATCCGAATGGAGTTACTGAAAAGCAACAACTTGTAAAAGAAACAAATCCTTATTGTCAAACAAAAATAGAAGCAGAAAAAGCTCTACAGCAACTAAATAGTTCGCAAGATTTTGGACTGATTATTATTCGGGCTGGAGATGTTTATGGACCTGATTCTATTCCTTGGACAGTTCGACCGATTTCTTTGATGCAGCAAAAATTATTTGCTTATACTAATGAAGGAAAAGTTATCAATCATCTATATGTAGATAATTTGATTGATGCAATTTTCTTAGCTATAGAAAATGAGCAATATGGTGAAATATTCAATGTTACCGACGGGAAAGAAACCTCTCCGCAAGAATATTTTACTCGTTTAGCAGAAGTTGCTGGTTATCCTGCTCCTTCATCTTTACCAAAAGAAGAAATGAAAATATTTCTTAAACTGCGCTGTCAAGGACAAAAACTTTTTCGTAAACAACCAGATATTCTTCCAGAAGCAGCAGATTTTATGAGTCGTCCTTATGCTTTTTCTATTGACAAAGCACGCAAATTATTAAATTATCAGCCAGTTATTTCTTTGGATGAAGGAATGAATCGTATTCAGAAATGGCTGCAAAATCAAGACAAATAAATCACTGATACGTCATCTATAAAAGCTATATTTATACAGCTTATTTAAGGTGAGTTTGATACTCTCGCAGAAGTCGGGTTTTTATAAAGATTGTCTGTTACCACTGAAATTTATCCTAAAAACCCGACTTCTAACCGCACGAAAAATCAAGTTTTTATAACTTCCTTGGGAACAGGTAAGGGTTGTATAACTGAGCAGTAAATATATAAATAATTTTGCTTGGTTACTTACTCATTTTTTTTTGCTGGGAAAAATTACGAGAGTTATTAAATAACAAATAATCATCAATTAATCAATATCAAGAGAAAATGAAAATATCTCAATTTGGCTGCTTGTTATTTTCTACTTTAGCAAGTATTGGATTGTTTGTTAAAGCTAATGCTGTAGAAGATTTTGCAACGCTGACTGTTACGATTAACGGAATTCAAAATCAAAAAGGACAGATTTGCTTAAAAATCTATGACAATGAAAGCGGATTTCCTTTGGGTGATAATAGCGGAGTCAAAAATCAATGCACAAAAATAACAGGTAATTCGCTCAAACAGGAGTTTACAAATTTAAAAAAAGGTACTTATGCTGTTGCAGTAATTGATGACCAAAATGATGATACCAAACTTGACCGAGATTTTCTTGGTATCCCTGAAGAAGGTTTTGGTATTTCAAATAATCCTACAGTGTCAATAAAAACTGGAACTCCCAAGTTTGAACAAGCAAGTTTTTCATTAATACAAAATCAAACTATTGAGATTGTAATGAAATATTCTATTGACTAATCACTCCTTGATAGTACAAGCCCTCTGAATCATATGTCTGTCAGACGAAATCCTTTGATTTCTAAGCCCATTGCTCCCTGGGGTTAATCTAAAGCTTGTACTGAGCGAAGCGAATATATCTAAAATCTAAAATTGATTGACTCCTAAATTATGGATAGAAAAGCTTTAGGCATGGCAATTTTTATGGGACTATATGTTCCATTATTCACAGGAATTTCTGTGACGATACACCGTTTAACCCATTCAACAACAAAACAAAACAACAAAATTATTATTGTCTATCGTCAATTTGAAAAACAGTCTTTTGAACTAGTTAACAAAAATTCAATTTTTAACTTAGACACATCGAAAAGTTTCTCTTTCTCAACAGATATGTTGGAATCAAACTCCTTAAATTTCTATAAATTGTTACCTCCCGCTTATGTCAGAGACAACAATAATTTATTACAAAATTTAGATTTTAATCAAATTACGTTCGCAGAATCAAAAGTCAATTAATCAGACAATCAACCAGTTGATAATCGAATTTATCTTTAACAATAGAAAACAATCAACATCAGAACTATGACTTTTTACCTATTATTTAATCACTGGTTAAAAAGTAAAAGATAAAAGCCTTGTTCGGTGAAAAACTCTGTTGCTTGAGAAAATTTTAGACTATTACCTCTAACCTTTTACCTTTCACCTCTAACCTTTATTAATTATGTTAAAACAACCTTTGAGACTGGCAATTGCTACAGGATTATATGCTCCATTTTTAACCGGAGTTTCTGTTGCAGTACATCAACGAGTACGCTGGTTTTTACAACAGGGACATCAAGTTTTTTTGATTCACCCCCAAATTAGCGATCGCTATCCTCCAAATGTTGGCAAACGTCCGATGTCCGGATTAGATGAACTACAACAATATGCAAATTTTAGTTCTTATGCATTTCCTACAGAACCATTAATATTTTACAAATCTCTTCCCCAACCATTAAATCATCGACATTGGAGCGATACTAAATTATTAGAAGATTTTAACCCCGATATTATCTTAGTCGAAGAAGCCGCACAAATGAGAGGTCTATACTCGCTTTTTCTTCAAGGTTATGGTCGTCCAATTGCAGTAGAATACGCTAAAAAAACCGGGACTCCAGCAATTTCTCTATTTCATACTGATATTGTTGCCTATATTCAATATTACTTGGGTAATCAATTATTTAATCTACTTCGTCCGATTATTCCAACCTTAATTAAACAATTTAGTGACTCTTATAACTTAAATTTATTTTCTTCAAAAGAACAACTGGCTAAATACGAAAAAATGAAATGTCAACGTAGTGAATACTTTCCTTATCAAGGAGTTGATTGTCAAAAATTTAATCCCGAAAATATTATCTATAATCCCATTCCTAACGACCATAGACCAACTTTATTATTCGTAGGACGCATTACAGCCGAAAAGAATGTTAGTCAACTTTTAGATATATATCCGATAGTTGCTGAGCAAATCAAAGATGTTCATTTAGTAATTGTTGGTAGCGGTCCGATGGAAGAAGAAATTAATAAACGCGCTCAAGAATTTCCATCTGGTGTAACAGTTTGGGGAGAATCTCATGGCAAAGAATTATTAGGATGGTTTGCTCGTGCAGATATATTTATCAATCCTTCTACTACCGAAAATTTCTGCACTACAAACAATGAAGCTTTAGCTTCTGGAACTCCAGTTATTGCCGCAATTGCACCCTCTACGGCAGAACAAGTTACACCAGGTGAAAACGGTTTTTTAGCAGAACCGAATAATCCTCAAGATTTTGCGGATAAAATCATTCAAATTTTAGAAAATTCTCAATTAAAAGAACAAATGACGAAAAATGCTCGTCCTTCAATTATCGAATTTGATTGGTCAGCTTGTATGGAAAAGTTTGAATTGAAACTCTACCAAGTTGTTGCAAAATCTCAGGAAAAGCCTTAAATTATCAGCAATTAAGATGTATATTATTCTCGATACCCTAAAAAGACCGCATTACTTGTTAACTGTTCTTTCTGCTCCCCTTATTATAAGTGTTTAACTGCATATAGCAATCCTATTTGTATGTATCGAAATCACGGTGTTTAGATCCCC
>JBHJOU010000216.1:0-5590 GCA_050329355.1 Rivularia sp. (in: cyanobacteria) | reverse complement strand
ATGAATTAGAAATTGTCCGCAGGGGTCGTAACGCCGCCACAGGTCGTCCCAAACGTGTAGATGCCCACACATACCAACAAGCTACTAGTCTAGAAACTTTGATTGGCTATTTATATCTCACCAATACCGAACGATTGAGCGAACTTCTGCAAAAACTCATCATGGAGTAATAGTGGAATGTCTAACTCTTGAATGTTCCTAATCCGGCAATGTTCGGTTACAAAAAAGGTGAGAGAAGAAGTCCTAAATCTTAGCTCTACCAAATAACCATATGATCGACAAACCAAGAAAAATTAAAATTAATGTTAATGACGAAAATCGTCCACAACCTTTAAAACTAAAAGGTAAGCGTTTTTCATCTCCACCTAAAAGTAAATCTAGAGACAGAAATCATAGCTCTGTAATTGATAAACCTCGTCAAAATAGCTCTAATTTTGAATATTTATCATCCACGGAAGAATCAGAAAATAGCGACTTAATTTACGGCCGTCATCCAGTTTTGAGTACTTTGGAAAACCAAGGTCGTCTCAATCGCGTTTGGATTACTTCTCGTTTGCGTTACGATCGCCGTTTTCATGATTTGCTTTTACAAGCTAAAGGGAATGGAACGGTTATAGATGAAGTGGAATCGAGCCGCTTAGACCAAATTACTAAAAATGCGAATCATCAGGGAGTAGCCGCACAAATTGCTCCTTATGACTATTTTGATTTGCACGATTTGATCGAAAAAGCTTTGGCCGTAACGGATACACCAGTAATAGTTGTGGCTGACGGAATTACCGATCCCCACAATTTAGGAGCAATTATTCGTACAGCCGAATCAATTGGAGCGCAGGGTTTGGTGATTCCACAGCGTAGAGCCGTTGGAATTACTTCTACAGTCATGAAAGTAGCGACTGGTGCTTTAGATAATTTTGCTGTAGCTAGAGTAATTAATCTCAGTCGTGCTTTAGAAGACTTGAAAACCGCTGGTTTTTGGATTTATGGTACTGCTAGTTCTGCAAGCAAACCGATACATACAGTAAATTTTAAGGGTTCGCCAATTGTTTTAGTAATTGGTTCTGAAGGCGAAGGTTTGGGTATGCTGACACAAAAATGCTGCGATGCTTTAGTGTCAATTCCCTTGAAAGGCAAAACTCCCAGCCTCAACGCTTCAGTTGCAGCGGGTATGGTGCTGTATGAAATTTATCGTCAGCGCTGGAACGATACGCTTTACTTAGAAAATTTGCCAAAAACCCCTTCCAAAAACCCTATATAAAAGAGTATAAAGAAATGTGAAGGGAAAAAACCGACAGTATAGTTCTTTAACAACTAGTATCAACTTTAGTAATTGGCAGCAACCATGAACACAATTGGAAATACTTTCAAAGAATTTGTTACCAACATTTTTGATAACTTTGGCTTGGCTTGGTGGGTAGAGATTACGACTCAAAATCCCAAGTGTACTTACTACTTCGGACCTTTTCTTAATGGTACGGAAGCTAAAGCTGCTGTAAAAGGTTATGTAGAAGACATTGAACTAGAAGGAGCGCAAGGTCTGAAAGTTGATGTTAAGCGTTGTAAACCAAAAGTTTTAACTATTTCTGACGACTTGGGGGAATGGTTTGACCGCAAAGTAAAGCCTGTCTTTAGCGGTCAAATGTAATTAAAGGCTGGATGCATTCAGATTTTTGAAGTATCGCTAAAAGCTTTCTCTATCAGGCACTGTCGTGTAAAAAAATGAAGTATAAGGTATGAATAATCGAGTTGAACTTGATTTTTTTTATACTTTATGCTTCATTTTTTTTAATTTTGTAGAGGATACAAAGCTGGAAATCGTGCTATTAATGTGGTTAGTGCTTGGTCAATCCCAAATCTAAAATCTATTAGTTTAGCGTGTCTGTAGGACATGATCCAAAATTGAATGACCGGAGAAGATATTTTTATCGGTAATAGCGAAATGGCTGTGTTGATGCGTTCCTTTGATTGGTCGCAAACCAGTCTTGGTGGAGTGGAAACTTGGTCGCAAAGCCTGAAAACGACTTTAAATATATTGCTTACCTCTCGTCAACCGATGTTTTTGTGGTGGGGAGAAGAGTTAATTCAATTTTATAATGATGCTTTTCGTTTGAGTTTGGGACCAGAAAAGCACCCCCAAGCGTTGGCAGCCAAAGGAAGAGAATTTTGGACTGAAACTTGGCATATTATCGGTGAGCAGATCAATGCAGTGATGAAGCGGGGTGAATCGACTTGGAACGAAGACCATTTAGTGCCGATTATTCGCAATGGTTATTTAGAAGAAGTTTACTGGACTTATAGTTACAGTCCGGTTAGAGATGATAATGGTGAGATTAACGGTACACTGGTTATTTGTACCGAGACAACCGAGCGAGTTGTCGGAGAAAGACGACTGCGAACTTTGCGAGAACTAGCGGCTGAAAATATTGGAGTCAAGTCAGTTGAGCAAGCTTGTAAAATTTCTGCTCAGATTTTAGCTAAAAATAGCGATGATGTACCCTTTGCGCTGCTGTATTTACTTGACGATACTCACTCCAAAGCACGACTTGCAGGGATTGCGGGATTAGAGGCAGAAACGCCTGTCAGTCCGCGAGAGATAGAAATTAATTCAGAAAACCAAATTTGTAATTTGTGGTCATTATTGACTGTTATAGAAACAAATCAAAGGCAGATTATCGAGGGGTTGCAGTCAAAAATTGAAAAATTGCTGGGAACTAGGGAATCTGGTTTGCCGAATAGAGCGGTTGTCGTACCATTAATCGCGTCGGGACAAGTTCAGCCCAAGGGATTTTTAATTGCGGGTACTAATCCCAGAAGACCATTAAATGAGAATTATCAAGGTTTTTTTGATTTAGTTGCCGGACAAATCGTGACTGCAATTAGTAATGCTAGTGCTTGGGAAACCGAACGCAGGATAGCAGAAATTCGGGAAACAGCGCGTCAATCAGCAGAAGCCGCAGAAACTAGAATGCACAATATTTTATCAAGCATTCGCGATGGTTTTGCGATTTTCGATTACAACTGGCGGTTTATTTACCTCAACGATCGCGAAGTTGAAATTATCGGTATGAGTCGCGAAGATGTTTTGGGTAAGAATGTTTGGGAAATTTTTTCCGATTTAGCTGGTAGCGAATTAGAACAACATCTACGCCAAGTGATGGTTGAACGAACATCGACACAGTTCGAGTATTATTATCCAACTTGGAATCGCTGGTTTGACATTCGAGTTTATCCTACTCCCGAAGGAATCGCGATCGTAACTACTGATATTAACGAACGTAAGCAAGCTTTGGAAGCTCTTGAGGAAAGTGAAGCAAGATTTCGGCAAATGGCGGAGACGATTGAAAATGTCTTTTGGCTGTTTGACTTGCAAGCGCAACACCATCTTTACATTTCACCTGCTTACGAGACTATTTGGGGGCGTTCATGCGAGTCTTTGTATAATAATTTTGCCGGTTGGATTGACACAGTTTATCCAGAAGATCGCGATCGCATCAAGTTGCCTGCAACAGGATGTATTGAAAATTCCGGATTAAATGAAGAATATCGGATTGTGCGTCCCGATGGTTCGATTCGCTGGATACGCGATCGCGGTTTTGTAGTACGCGATAGTAGCGGTAAACCTTGCCGATTGGCGGGTGTTGCAGAAGATATTACCGAAGAGAAACAAGCAACCGAAACATTACGAGAAAGCGAGCGCCGATTGCAGTTTATGCTGGAATGTTCTCAAATTGGCGAATGGGATTTAGATTTGACAACCCAACCTTATACCGCTAATCGCTCCTTGAAGCATGACCAAATTTTTGGATATGAATCACTTTTACCAGAGTGGAATTACTCGATTTTTCTCAACCACGTGCATCCCGATGATCGCGAATCTGTAGATAATTCATTCCAACAAACGCTTTTAACTTACGTAAATTGGGATTTTGAATGTAGAATCATTCGTCCAGATCGAGAAATTGCTTGGATTTGGGGGAGGGGTAGCGTTTATCGAGATCACGATGGTAATCCCGTTAGGTTAATTGGTAGTGTAATTGATATTACCGAGCAAAAACAAACAGAATCAGCTTTGCGTGAAAGCGAGTTAAATTTCCGCACCTTGGCAGATTCCATGCCCCAAATCGTGTGGACAGCGCATCCAAATGGTTTTACTGACTATTACAATCAACGCTGGTTTGATTATACTGGCATGACCTTAGAGGAAACCCAAGGATGGGGCTGGAAACCTGTACTGCATCCCGACGATTTGCAAAAATGTGCAGATGCTTGGAGCGAGTCGCTTCGTACTGGTAATAATTATCATATTGAATATCGTTATCGCCGGGCTAGAGATGGAGAATATCGCTGGTTTTTAGGTCGAGCTGTTCCCCTACGCAATGATAGTGGGGAAATTGTTAAATGGTTTGGTTCCTCTACCGAAATTCACGACCAAAAATGCGCTCAAGAAGCAGCAGAACAAGCCAATCGTGTCAAAGATGAATTTCTGGCGGTTCTTTCTCATGAATTACGCACCCCCCTCAATCCGATTTTGGGGTGGACAAAAATCTTACAAAAAGGTGATCTCGACGCGGAGAAAACCCAAATAGCTCTGCAAACCATCGAACGTAACGCTAAACTACAAACGCAACTCATTGATGATTTGCTCGATATATCGCGAATTATCCGGGGTAAACTCAGCTTAGATGTAGCACCCGTGGATTTAACTACAGTTATTCAAGCAGCGTTAGAAACGGTTCAGTTAGCCGCAGAAGCGAAATCAATTACTATCCATACCGAAAAATCATCATCGGTAGGAATAGTCAACGGAGATGCCGGACGTTTGCAACAGGTAGTATGGAATATTTTATCTAATGCAGTTAAATTTACTCCCCAAAACGGACATATTTCCATAGAATTAACCCAAGTTGAAAACTATGCTCAAATCCAGGTAAAAGATACCGGCAAAGGTATCAATAAAGAGTTTCTGCCTTATCTGTTCGAGCATTTTCGCCAAGAAGACAGCGCCACAACTCGTAAATTTGGCGGATTAGGTTTGGGATTAGCAATTGTACGTCAAATTGTCGAACTCCACGGAGGAACCGTAACCGCAGACAGTCCCGGAGAAGGACAAGGCGCAATATTTACAGTAAAAATACCAATTATATAAGTTTGAAATAATACCTATTCTTTACTTGGTCAGAATTTTCTGATTGATTTGATTGATTTTTTTAGTCCTATTCATAGGACTTGTGCTATTAGACGGGGAATTGCATTCCCCGGCGGATTGGGATATAGCGGTTTTCACTTGGGTGCAATACAAATTTTACCTCACCCCACCCTCCGGGCACCCCTCTCCTTAGCAAGGAGAGGGGAAGGGGGTGAGGTTTTACTGTATTGAACTCAACTGAAATTTGCTATAATAACCAATCAAAATTAATGTGGTGGACTACTAAATAACATCTTCTTCTAAATACAGCTGCTTATAAAACTCAGGAGTATACACGGCTTTTTCCCAGTTTTTAGCTTGTTTAATTTGTTCTGGAGTTAAGTTTTTAGCTTCTATTAAATTGGCACCACTGAGGTTAGCATTGCTAAGCTTAGTTCCACTGAA
>JBHJOU010000277.1:0-4292 GCA_050329355.1 Rivularia sp. (in: cyanobacteria) | reverse complement strand
GGGATGGGGGGATGGGGAGATGGGGAGATGGGGGGATGGGGAGATGGGGAGAAATAAATAACTACTGTCAACTATCAACTATCAACCAACCACCATCAATTATCAACTATCAACTAACTCTTTTTTCAAATATCATTAAATGCTGCTGAGGAAGCAATTCTTTGGTTTCTATCCAAGTTAATCCTACAGCTTTCATTTCTTTTTTGACTTGTTTTTGAGTCATTTTATGCAAGCGCTTGATAGCAAGAAAAGGATTTTCACCTCGATATTCTACTAGTACCGCTTTACCTCCTGGTTTAAGGGATTTTACAACCCCTTGCATAACTTCCTGTGGATATTCAAACTCATGATAAGCATCTACCATTAATGCTAAATCCACACTTTTAGGTGGTAAATTAGGATTAGTAGGTGTCGCTAAAATAGGCTCAACATTAGTAATATTTGTTTCTTTTTTATAAAAGTTGATAATATCCAACATTTCCGGCTGAATATCTACAGCAAACACCTTTCCATCCGACACTCTAGGAGCTATACGAAAACTCATATAGCCAGTACCAGCACCGATATCTGCTACAATATCAGTATCTTTTAAGTCAAGAGCGCTGGCAATTTTACTTGGTTTTTCTTGGGTTTCACGGGTAGGTCTTTCTAACCACATTGCACCTTGATGTCCCATCACCTGAGAAATTTCTCTACCCATGTAAATTTTACCAATACCGTCAGAACTTGCAGCGGATTTATATTGATAAATATTATTAGATGTATTATTTGATGTATTAGCAAATGCTGCATTAATTGGATAAAAAAGCAACCCGAACAACATAATCAAAATAATTGCAGCAAAACGTAAATAATTTAAAAAATCTAATCTGTAATTACGATTCATATTATTTTAAATGGGAATTGAGAATTGGAAATTGGGAATTTGTTAACTCCTAACCTTTAACCTTTAACCTTTAACCTTTAACCTTTAACCTTTAACCTTTAACCTTTAACCTTTAACCTATTACAAACGGTTCAATATCAGGATAATTCCATTGGTGTCCAAAACGTTCGGCGACAAATGGTTTAACAACAAACTTTACAGGATTACCGGCTTTAACGTCAATTCTGATTCCGGAATAAGCAAAGCGTTCTAAGGATTCGTAACCTTTGCGACCGATAAATAATAAAGAATCAGCAACTTTACGGATAGGACTGCCGGAAATATAATCAAAAGTTTCCATTAATTCCGATCCGGTGTTTCGCTGACGACGGGGATAATGACCACTGCCACCGCTGACGATACAATTGATGTGGGAGTCTGCTTGTCCCGTATCTGTGGTATAAAGATGCTCTAAACAGTGGGCGTGTCCGTTTAAAATTAAGTCAACAATAGGGCGATCGCCTCCACCTGATGCCTTGGGCATATCGCCATTCAAATTACCGATGGTTTGAGCAACTTCATCAAATACCCACCGCAGACGACGACGAACAGCAAGGGTTTGTGCTTGATACCACTTGCTTGCTTCGGTAACGTAGGGTGGATGGTGAAAATAAACGATGCGAGCGCGAACTTCTGAATTATTCCAAGATTCAATTAACCTTTGTTTAAACCATTCAAGTTGTTCAAAATCAACGTTGGGATCATGAGATGCGAGTTGTTTTTCAATATCAACTTTGACTTCGTTGATTTGACTTAAAATTGCTTCGAGTTCATCGCTTTTTTGAGCATCTTCGGGATTATCCAAGTCCAGTTTATCGTATTCTTCTAAAATCTGCTGTTCTTGAACATCTATTTCATCGCGACGCTCAATTAAAGCTTTTCGGCGCATATCTCCTTGTGGCGTTTCTGGTATCGGAGAAGGTTCATTAATAGTATTTGAATCAAGAGCAAAAAAGTCAATACCACCGTAACGAAACGTATAATAACGATTTGGTAAACGGGTAAAATGTCCAGGTTGGTAGCGTAAACAGCGTCCGTTATTGGTTTTAGCGGTGTAATGTTGATCTAAATGCAGTTCTAATTTTTGCTGTTGATTGAACCGCGCTAAATAATCAAGAAATGCCTTTGCATAAGCATCTCCTTGTTCAGAACCATGCCAACCAATTTCAATATCCTTATAGCGTAATAAACGACGTAACTGTAGCGTCGGTCCCGTAATTACACGATACATCAAGGGTACATCATAATAATCGTGATTCCCCAAAGTTGTGAGAATCGGAGTATCGAATACCATATTGTCATAAGTAATATTTTGGGGATTTTCACCACCCCGCAAAAACTCGCGATAAGGTTCAATAAAATTTGACGGATAATATTCGCGGGAACCCACAGTATAAATTACATCACCAGTGTGCAAAACAAAACGGCACTCATGACGGTGTTGAAGCATCAATTTGGCAATTTCTCGTTGGGGATGATGTCCATCTTGACAAGTTGTACCGCTGTCACCGATAACCATAAAAGAGAATTCCTCACTATCCTCCTTACCGTCATCGATAACCATACTGGTTTGATCGATTCCTCGTTGGACAATACTTTGATGCTGCCATTGTACCCGTTGCTTCATTTTCTCAATTTTTACGGGAATCGTCGGTTCCAATATCAAATCCATCGCTTATTACTCCGGGTAAAGCACGCAAGAGTATTGTAACCAATTGTTACGTTGTAGGGAAGACTGATCAATTTTGGATTTTGGATTTTGGATTTTGAATTTTGAGTTAGTACCACCGGAGTCAAGAGTTAATAATTAGTAATGACCTTTGGTTTCTAAATCCCATCGTCACTTATAACCTTGCGCTTGTAAAGAAAACAATGTCGCATACCTGCCGTTTGCTTGTAATAACTCTTCGTGGGTTCCGGTTTCCAAAATTTGACCTTGTTCGATGACTACAATTTTGTCAGCCATTCTGACTGTAGAAAAACGGTGAGATATCAAGAATACCATTTTATCTTTAGTTAAGTTGCGAAAACGGTCAAAAATTTCGTATTCGGCTTGAGAATCAATAGCTGAAGTCGGCTCATCTAAAACGAGTATATCGGCGCTATTTCGCATAAAAGCGCGAGAAAGGGCGATTTTCTGCCATTGTCCGCCGGAAAGTTCTTGTCCTGACTTAAACCAACGTCCTAATTGGGTTGTAAAATTATCGGGTAATTGTTCGATAAAGGGTAACGACATTCCTTTTTGGGCTGCAACTTTCCATGCTGTTTGATCAGATAATTTTTCCACATCACCGACACCAATATTTTCACCGACGGTAAATTGATAGCGAACGAAATTCTGAAAAATTACCCCAATTCGTCGTCGTAATACATCTAAATTCCATTCTTCTAAATTCAATCCATCTAATAGAATCCTTCCCGATTCTGGAGTGTAAAGCCGAGTCAGTAATTTAATTAAAGTAGTCTTTCCCGAACCGTTTTCACCGACAATTGCAAGTTTTTCTCCCGGTTGTAAATGCAGGGAAATATTTTTTAAAGCCGGTTTTGTACTTCCAGGATAAGTAAAAGAAACATTTTCAAAACGAATTCCATCTTGGGAATTTGTACCTTTAATTGCTCTACCGTAACTTGTGGAAATTTCTTCTTCTAAAAATTCGTAAAGATTGGAAAGATACAGGTTATCTTCATACATTCCACCGATAGAAGTTAAAGCACCCGAAAAAGTAGTTTGTCCCTGACGAAACACTGTAAGATACATCGTCATATCTCCCAAGGAAATCCTACCCGCAATTGTTTCTACCACAATCCATCCATAAGCAACGTAGAAAGTTGCAGTACTCAATAAACCTAATAAGTAACTCCAAAATCCCCGCTTGATTGTTAAATCGCGGTCTTCTCCGTATAATCGATGAAATAAGCTACGGTAACGACTCAATAACATATCACCAAGTTGGTAAAGTTTCACCTCTTTGGCAAAATCTTCTCTCGCAGCTAGCGTCTCTAAATAGTGCTGTTGACGGGTTTCTGGCGCTCTCCAGCGAAACAAACGAAAAGCTTCTCCAGCAAAGCGGGTTTCCGCAATAAACGCAGGTACAGCGGCTAAAATTAATACTATTACAGCCCATAAAGAAAAGCCAAATAGCAAAGCGCCGTAAGTAAACAGTGATAAAGCACTTTGCACCAAACCAAAAGTACGATTAACTAAAGAAAGTGGACGACTAGAAGCTTCGCGTCGTGCATTGGTCATTTTGTCGTAAAATTCTGAATCCTCAAACTGTGGTAGTTCTAAACTGAGTGCTTTTTCCAGAATCAGTTCGTTGACTCTTTGCCCTAATAATACCCGTAACAGCGACTGAGTAATACTAAG
>JBHJOU010000462.1:0-12674 GCA_050329355.1 Rivularia sp. (in: cyanobacteria) | reverse complement strand
GTAGCGAACGGCTTCTCTGTTAATTTCTACACCTGGTAGCTCGCTTTCATACTCTTTTAAAGCCGTAATTTGTCCCAGGTTGATATCACGAGCAATTCTGACTAAGGAGGAGGAGTTTGGTCCAGCTTTTTCGAGTTTCTCTTCAATTTCTTTTTGGGGGATACCAAGGATTTGAGATAAACCCGGACCGATTGTGTTCCATGTCTCTTCTTTTTCATGAGCCATAGGCCACAAATATACAGAATGAGGATAACGAGTTGTAGCTAACAGCTTACCATTTCGATCATAAATATTACCTCGTTCTGGTTGACGGAGAATTAAACGAATCCGATTATCTTGCGCTCGTTTTTTGAAGCTTTCTCCTTTAACTACTTGTAAGTATGCTAATCGACTAAGTATTCCACTTGTCAACAATAAGGTTAATACGATTAAGAATATAGATTGGTAGCTTTTTCCTACGGTACGAGCATCTTTTTCCTTACCGATGCGAGGTAGTTGTAATAAGGTCATAACACAAAAATTTATAGAGAAAATAGCATTATCTGTATACGATTGCATCCTAGTGTTAACCGGGAGACGAACGTTAAATAATTGAAAGCATATATTGTATTTACGTGTATTTTTAGCTACTTTGTGTTAAACAGTAAAAGTCCTAACACATTTGTTTTTTTACAAAGTTAGGGAGTTTAATACCCTCTCTAAAAACAAGACGTTTTATATGGAGGTAAAATCTCTGTTATCTTGACGTAATTGATTGTCAAATGGCTGACTTTGTAATATATCGGCGGCATTTAGTAGCAAGTAATTTATTTTTGACGTATACAATAAACCATGATTGCCTATAATAGTTAGCTTAATAGACTACATATGTTGGCACAAATACGTACAAACACACATTTAAAAAAAGGATTATGTCTCAAACTATAACGCAGCAGCAAGAGGATATCACAACTTTCGAGTCACTTGATGTTGAATTGTCTGGAGTGTTCAAATTTTTTAACAAAGAACCGGCTTTACACGGGATAGATTTAGATGTCAGACAAGGAGAATTTTTTAGTATTCTTGGTCCTTCGGGTTGTGGAAAGACAACTATCTTACGTTTAATTGCTGGTTTTGAAAAACCTGACGCTGGTGAAGTATTTATTCAAAGTCGTCTGATGGCTAAAATTCCTCCTCATCGTAGACCAGTTAATACTGTTTTTCAAAGTTATGCTTTGTTTGACCATCTCAATGTATGGGATAACATCGCATTTGGCTTGAAATTAAAGAAACTACGCAAAGCCCAAATTACCACTAGAGTCCAAGAAGCTTTACAACTCGTGAAAATGGAAACTTTGCGATCGCGATTTCCTGCTCAACTTTCGGGAGGTCAACAGCAGCGTGTAGCATTAGCACGGGCTTTAGTCAATCGTCCAGCGGTAGTATTGTTAGACGAACCTCTCGGTGCTTTAGATTTAAAACTGCGTAAGGAAATGCAAGTTGAGTTATTAAATTTACATAGAAATTTGGGATTAACTTTTATCATGGTAACGCACGACCAGGAGGAAGCGTTGTCGTTATCTCAACGTATTGCGATTATGAATCATGGAAAAGTTGAACAAATCGGCACGCCAAAGGAAATTTACGAGCAGCCGCTATCAGCCTTTGTAGCTGATTTTATTGGTGATACTAATCTGTTGTTGGGAGAGATAGCAGATGTTGATGCAGCC
The DNA here is from genome assembly GCA_050329355.1 of Rivularia sp. (in: cyanobacteria). Taxonomy (GTDB): domain Bacteria; phylum Cyanobacteriota; class Cyanobacteriia; order Cyanobacteriales; family Nostocaceae; genus Rivularia. The sequence goes on along the minus strand of JBHJOU010000462.1, from coordinate 10,965 downwards.
AATATCGAAGTGATAACCAAAGCTGGACTCAAAGTTATTGTCAAGCGTAATGCATTCACTCCTACGGGAGTATCTCAAAGTGTATCATTGAGCGTGCGTCCGGAAAAAATTCAACTTTCGCTGTATAAACCCAGTGTTCAAAATAACTGTTTTGAAGGACGTTTAATTAACATTATGTATTTAGGAACTCATGTTAATTATGTAGTCGAATTAACGCCTTTGTTACATATTACCGTGATGCAGCCGAGTACATTTGGGATGTTACCAAACCCCGAAACACCAATTTATGCTTGGTGGTCAGAAAATGATTGTTTAGCTTTACTTAATAGTTAAAAAAAAAGAAATAAATAATAGTTTCGTGTTTGAATGTTTAACATTTTCTCCATGTTGATTTTTACTTGTCGATTTAGATAAAAAAAAGAAATAATAAATGATTAGAAGAAGAGAAATTCTTACAGGGTTGGCTGCATTTTCTGGATTAATAACTGCAAGTTGCGGTTGGAAATTAGGTGATGTGAGAGCATCTTCTACCATAGCTAATAAATTTGATAAATTGCATCTTTTTACTTGGAGTCAATACACAGATAGCAACTTATTAAAAACTTTTACTACCCAAACTGGTATCAAAGTACTTGCAGATGTATATGATGCTAATGAAGTAATGCTTGCGAAATTACAGGCAAGTGGTGGTGGTACTTACAGTCTGATTTATCCATCTGATTATATGGTAGGTAAGATGGTAAATAAAGGATTATTAAAACAAATTGAGCGCCAACGTTTAATCGGGCTGGATAATTTATTTCCTCGCTTTCAAAATCCCGAATATGATCCAAATAATAATTACAGCGTTCCGATGAGTTGGGGTACTACTGGCTTTATTTACAATTCTGAAAAAATTACCACACCTCCTCAAGACTGGAATTATTTGTGGGAAAATCAACAAAAACTTTCCAAACGAATCACCTTACTTAATGATGCACGAGAGGTGATTGGTGGAGTTTTAAAAATGTTGGGTTATTCCTATAATTCCCAGAATGAATCTGATATCAAACAAGCTTATGAAAAGCTACAAAATTTGAAACCTCACATTGCTGCTTTTAGTACCGATGGATGGAGAAATCAAATTATGTCAGGAGATTTAATTTTAGCAATGTGTTATTCTTCAGATGCTTTTCAAATAACCAGAGAAAACCCCAAATTAAAATATATAACACCTAAAAGTGGTTCATCTTTATGGACTGATACAATTGCCATTCCTAGAACATCTAGTAATCTAAATGGTGCTTATGAATGGATAAACTTCATGTTAAAACCAGAAGTAGCAGCATCCATGAGTCAACGTTTAGGTGTTGCTACTCCAAATAATGCCGCTTTTGAATTATTACCTCCAGAAATTCAAAATAATCCAACTTTATTTCCACCAGAAGATGTTTTAGAAAAATGCGAGCGCCTTGCTCCTGTTGGAGAATTTGAACAGGTTTATGAGCGTTACTGGACTAAATTAACCAGTGGGTGAGTCGATTTTGGATTTTAGATTTTAGATTTTGGATTCAGAGGAGTTAGCAGTTAGCAGTTAGGAATAATAAGTGATAAGTGATAAGTAATAAGTAATAAGTAATGAGTTAGTACCAGCGGAGTTAGGAGTACGAGTGTCTTGCTGGCTATATTATACAATAATGCCCCATTACCAATTACCTATTACCCATTACCAATTACCAATTACCAGCAATCAAACAATATCTGCCGTCATTTCTTCAGTAAAACCTAAACTTCTACGCTCTTTAAAAAATACCTGCTTCATACCTTGAGTATAAGGTTTAAGTAATTCTTTTTGTTCTGAATCTAAACGACTTTCCATTTCCGAAGCTAAAACCTCACACCATTTTTCAATTAATTCCCATTTTATTTCAACTCCTTCTACTACCATTGCACACAAAGGAATTAATTCTTGTTCGATTGGTGTGAGACTCTGTTCTAAAAAACATAATAATATATAAGCTTGGAACATATTTAAGTCACGAGAACAAGAGTGTGTGATACCACGCTCTGTTAATTTACCTCTTCTACTACGACTATTAGGTAATAATTCAATTAGCTGACGATAAACTGATTGGGCAATTTCCGACGCAGCTGGCATCATTTGTTCTACAAGCTTTAATTGCGGCGAATCCAACTCATAATTAACAGCATTAAAACACACTCTTTGCCAAGGCATCGCGACTTGTTCTTCAACAAATTTCAAATAAGGTGTTAATAATGCTTGTTCGGCAGATGTTAATTTTTTTAGGATTAATTGATTGGTAAAATTTAATTGCGAAGTCATGAAACCAAGACTACGCCAATCTTTCGATGCTACGTGTTGCTCCTGAAATATAATTAATATCGGTTCTAAAGCATATGCAAGTTGCTCTACTGCTGGTATAACCCACTGAGAAAGAGTGTTATTTTCTATTTCTATTTTCGGTGACTGTTGCTGATAAATTTCCATTAACTTTTTGTAAACACGAAAAGCAAATTGTGTAATCCGCCTTGCTTCACTTAAATCTAAAACATTCGGAATATAACTGTAGAGATTTTTTGTTTGTATCCATGCCATTTGACAATTAACATCTAACATTTTCTCTCTTAATTTATTCGCGGTTAAAGCTCTACCTTCTGGTGTTGCTGCTTTTAATAATTGATCACAGGATGAATTATGCGCCAATAACGACGATATTCCCGGTGTATAACGACGCGCCCAAATATTTAGCAAGCGCTCGGTTGAAGATGTTTTGGCAATTTTAGAACTTTTTAGCATACATTTTTCCTTTGTATTTTTGATCAGCAATAAATCAGCTTATAGTAAATTATTCAGATTGTTATATCTATTACAGAGTTGATGTTAAGTACAGTGTAAGTATAATACAAAAAAAACAAGTTAAATTTTCAACTATTTTTGATGAACATATCTTGCTATTACTATTTTTTTCAGATTTAGATTTTACAAAAATACTTGTTTGAAATATCACAATTTTTACTATCTATTACGGATAAGAATAAATAGTTGTTTAGACTGAATAACTATTCTAAGTGAGCATCAAATATGTATAAATACTGAATTTTACCAATGAACATTAATATAGACTTTGTTTAGTAAGTTGTATTTTTTTTAACAAAAACTCCCGCAATGACTAGTTCACAAAAACTTTATCAAACTTTAGGCATACTTTATTAATTTTTTGTACGGTTGAGAGATGTGAGTCTTGAAATAGATATTATATTTGATATAATTTCTGTAACAATGATTACCAAGTAATATATTTTTTTTGTTAAGAGCTTAGCATTAGCTGTTAAATTAGAATTTAAACAGCTTTATTGTTAATTTATATAGAAACATTTCACGTTACCGTACTGATTATTATCGAGGGTAAACTTACTTTTATGTAAATCAATTGATACTTGATTTGAGTCAACATCGTATATATATCTAAGCTATTAGAATATTGAAACAGTATATGTTTTAAAGCTGTTTTTTATATAAACTAATAAAGCTGCGAGCTAATTTTGTAGTTCTATATACAGTTAAAGGTAAAGTATTTTTTTATATTTGCAAATATTCGCAAATTAAGCTATGACTCGACCTGACGATTTAACACCAAATCAAAACAGTAAATAAAACTATAATTGCATATTTTAATGGTAGCAAATATTACTATGGGTTGATAGATGTTGGTCTATCTATTTTGAGGCTGCTTTTTGTTCTTTTTTGGTATCATGCAACTATTTCTTTATACTTAAAAGGTTAAAAAATCACTATTTTTTGATTTTATTTTGATAAAATAATACTTATTAAAAATGTTGTAAATTGCGTTTATATAATGCATGAAATAACTTTAATGATGATTTTTATTGTTAAATCGATTGTTTATAAAAAAATATATCAAAGGATGAATTAAAATAATTGTTGCACTATATTGTAATCTGTTATAATTTTTAATTATGCAGACAATTAAATTAAGAAAATAGTAATTTGTCATAGTCTTGTCACTCAGTTTCAAGTATCTTTACTCAATTAATTTTTGATTTACTGACTTCAAAATTAATCGAGTTATAATATGTCTTTGCTTAAAAAAGTTTTTTAAATGCAAATCAAGTGACAAATCCTAGGAAAATATTGATTAATTATTCAGTTAAAAATTGATAAATAATATGATAATTATGAATATTTTTTATTCGTAAATTCTAATTATCAGTTGCTAAATTAAACATTGAATGTAGCTTTTATTAGCTACATAATTTACACATTAAAGGGAGAAAATCTAGATATGCAATTAGAAGATATCGCAGCTATTCAAAAAGTAGAAGAAGAAGCATGGGAACAACTACAAAAATCAATTCTTTACTATCAAGGTCGTCCAGTAGGTACAGTAGCGGCTGTGGATGAAAGTGTAGATTCATTAAACTATGACCAATGTTTTGTTAGAGATTTTGCTTCATCCGCTCTACTTTTCTTAATTAAAGGGCAAACAGATATAGTACGCAATTTTTTAGAAGAAACTTTGAAATTGCAACCCAAAAATAACCAGTTGGATGCTTATAAACCCGGACAAGGTATCATGCCAGCTAGTTTTAAAGTGGTGTCGCATGATGGAGAAGAGTATTTAGAAGCTGATTTTGGCGAACACGCGATCGCAAGAGTTACACCAATTGATTCTTGTTTTTGGTGGCTGATTATTTTACGTGCTTATGTAGTCGCAACTAAAGATTATTCACTGGTATATCAACCCGAATTTCAAAAAGGTATTGGGTTGATTTTAGAACTTTGTTTAGCAACTCGTTTTGATATGTATCCAACACTGTTGGTTCCCGACGGTGCTTGCATGATTGATAGACGTTTGGGTATTTACGGACATCCTTTAGAAATTCAATCTTTGTTTTATGCAGCATTGCGTGCAGCACGAGAAATGTTAATTTGTCATGGTAATCAAGATTTGGTGATTGCGATCGACAATCGTTTACCTATTTTACGCGCTCATATTCGTAAGCATTATTGGATAGATATTAAGCGTCTGAATGCTATTTATCGCTATAAAGGTGAAGAATATGGCAAAGAAGCGATTAACCAATTTAATATATATGTAGATTCACTTCCTTACTATGAATTAGATAAATGGTTGCCGAAAAAAGGTGGTTATTTAGCAGGTAATGTGGGACCATCACAGTTAGATACTCGTTTCTTTTCTTTAGGAAATTTGATGGCAATTATTTGCGATTTAGCAACTGAAGAACAATCACAAGCCATTATGACTCTTATTGAAAAGAGATGGGAAGATTTAGTCGGGAATATGCCGATGAAAATTACTTTTCCGGCATTAGAAAATGAAGAATATAGACTTATAACTGGATGCGACCCAAAAAATATTCCTTGGTCTTATCATAATGGTGGAAGTTGGCCCGTTTTAATGTGGATGTTAGCAGCAGCAGCAATTAAAACAAACAGAGTATGTATTGCCGAAAGAGCAATTAGTGTTGCTCAATTACGTCTTCAAGAAGATGAATGGCCAGAATATTATGATGGTAAGCGGGGAAGATTAATTGGTAAGCAAGCCAGAAAATATCAAACTTGGACAATCGCCGGATTACTCTTAGCCAAAGAAATGATTAAAGAACCATCTAATTTATCTTTGGTGAATTTTGAGCCATTTACCATAGAAGAAGCTTCTAGAGCTTGCGAATTTGAAATTGATAGCTTTGATGCTTAATTTTCTTTCAAATTTCAAGTTGAAATTTATGTTAATAATCTCTCTCGCAGATGTAAAGTAAAGTGAGGGGGATTGTTTTTTATAGGTTAAAGGTTAAAGGTTAAAGGTTAAAGGTGGGGAATTAGTACCACCGGAGTTAGGAGTTAGTTGACAGTTCTTATTTATTTCTCCCCATCCCCCCATCCCCTTGTCTCCCCATCCCCTTGTCTCCCCATCTCCTTGTCCCCCCATCCCCTTGTCTTATATGATTTCCCCACGTCAACAAGCTTTAATAGCCCTAGGAGATGTCCATATGGGGGCTTATGCTGATGTAGCATTAGATCGAGTACTGCGAAAAGCTGATTTACCAGATCGCGATCGCCGTTTGGTCACGGAATTAGTTTATGGTAGCGTCAGAAGACAGCGAACTCTTGATGCAATTATTGACCAATTAGCCAAAAAAAAATCCCATCAACAACCTTTATTACTCCGCACCATCTTACATTTAGGTTTATATCAACTACAATTTCAACAACGAATTCCTTCTAGTGCTGCTGTTAATACTACCGTTCAATTAGCCAAAGATAATGGTTTTTCAGGTCTTTCTGGTTTTGTTAATGGTTTGTTACGACAGTATATTCGGCTAGGGGAAGAGGCAGGAGAAGATTTTACGATTCCCCTAAAATTACCAGAAAATCCCGTGAAAAGATTGGGGATTTTACATAGCTTTCCCGACTGGATTGTCGGTTTATGGTTAGAACAGTTTGGGTTTTCGGAAACAGAACAATTATGTCAATGGATGAACCAAACCCCAAGTATTGATTTACGAGTCAACCAACTTCGTTCTTGTTGTGAGGAAGTTGAAACCGCTTTACAAAATCAAGGTATTTTGTCTGAGCGTATTCCTAGTTTACCCCACGCTTTACGATTATTAAGTCATCCTGGCTCAATTAAGAATTTACCTGGTTTTAATCAAGGATGGTGGACGATACAAGATAGTAGCGCTCAATTAGTGAGTTATTTACTGAATCCCCAACAAGGCGACGTGATAATTGATGCTTGTGCCGCACCCGGTGGTAAAACAACCCACATCGCTGAGCTAACAGGAGATACAGGCAAGATTTGGGCTTGCGATCGCACTGATTCGCGTCTGCGTAAGTTGCAACAAAATACTCAACGTCTCAATTTAAATTCGATTCAAATTTGTATTGGTGATAGTCGCAAGTTAACTCAATTTCAAAATTCTGCGGATAAAGTATTACTTGATGTTCCTTGTTCGGGTTTGGGAACTCTCCACCGTCACGCTGATGCACGTTTCCGACAAACTCCGGAAAGTGTAGAGGAACTTTCTACGCTTCAAAAAGAACTATTGTTACATAGTTCAACTTTCCTCAAGAATAATGGTTCTTTAGTTTATTCTACCTGTACACTGCATCCAGCAGAAAACGAAGGCGTTATCAAGTGGTTTTTAGAATCCCATCCTAATTGGGAAATCGAACCCCCCAATATTAATTCACCCATCCATGATTATTCTACTTGCGAAGGTTGGATTAAAGTATTACCCCATAAACACAACATGGATGGTTTTTTTATGGTGCGTTTAAGAAAAAAGCACAATTAAAATTGTAAAATTTCGTTAATAGAAAAAACTTAAAGGAGGCAACTATGGTTAGCAATCCTGATGTCAAAAAATTGTTAAAAATCTTAATTGCAGCAGCTTGGATTGATGGTAAAATTCAACCCGAAGAAAGAGAATATCTTCTACAAATAGCCAAAGAAAAGCATATCGCTACAGATCCAGAAATTAAGCCCTGGTTATATGAATTAGTCCCTGTAAAACCAGCGGAGTGCTACGAATGGGTTCAGGAATATTTAGGAGATTCTCCTAGTGCTGAAGATTATCAGAATTTAATTCAAGATATCAGTGGCTTAATTTACAGTGATGGAGAAGTCGCGGTTGAAGAAGCTAAGTTATTAGCCAAGTTACAGCAATTATCTGACGAGAGCGAATCAAATCAAGGGCATTTAACTACCATTCTCAAACAGATTCAAAAACTCTACCGTCGTTGGGTTGAAGTGCAAAACTGAGAAGGAATTAGGAGTTAGTACCACCGGAGTTAGGAGTTTGGAGTTAAAGGTGATAAATTCCAAATTATCTCCTTATTTCGTCATCGTCTTACTATCCTGCATTTCATTCATCGTATAAATACTAGTATTTAAAGCAATAATTATTGCTTTGATAAAGAACTCACGATACCTCTGGAAACTCTGAAAGTGTTAGTGTTAGGCTGCAATCAGTTTAATAATCACTTGCATAAAATTTTCAGAAATCGTGAGTATGTTTTCAATTTTTCAAAAACCATATCAAAAAGCAGTTTTATTTAGTGTTGGTACTGTAGCCAGTCTTGCCACAACTGGAATCATCACGAATCCGGTACAGGCTGCAACTATGTCTTATAATTCCGAATTTAGCGTCAGTTCAAATAGTTTAAAGGATGAAGTTGCAACCGGAAATTTTTCTTTCACAAAATCTGAGATCGCATCCGGTAAATTCAGTTACAAACTGACATCCTTTGATGCATCTTTTGGAGCTTTTGGAATTAGTAAAAGTTTAACTTTGAGCGATATCAAAGCAAATCCAACACCATTTACCGCACTCAACCAGGCTTTTGTACCAGACAAATATCAAAACATCTTACCAAGTGTCTTAGCGGAAGAAAATTCTAATTATGTCGGAGATGGTGATTTTCCACCAGATGACTTTACTTACCAATTTACTGGAGAAGATTTTCAAGATATTCAGAATAAATTGACTCCATTTGTATCTGCTTTTATACCATCTATTGATACTCAACAATCAACAACTTTACTAAATTTAGCTTTCAGTCAAGGTGGAAAAATCAACTTTACAACTAGACAAGTTTCCGAATCGGGATTTGTCCAAACATCAGTTCCAGAACCAACTACAATATTCGGCATTGGGGTTGTAGGAGTTGGATTAGCATCCACCCGTCGCAAAACTTTAGGTAAGCAAATTAAACAGAAAACAGCCGTGTAATCGCAAAACTATCATCAAACTAAGTCGGAGGAGTCACCCTCCGGCTTGTTTTGAATTACTTGTTTTGAATTAATTTATGAATCGTAAGGAACAAAGGTTTTTTTGGTAGCATTACAGATGGGACAATGCCAATCTTCGGGAATATCCTTGAATGGTGTTCCCGCTGCAATTCCAGAATCTGTATCACCGACTACGGGGTCGTATATCATCGAACATTGACGGCAAATCCATTTTTGTGTCGCTGGGTCGTCATTTGCTTTCTTCTGTGGGGTTGATTTACCATTTAACGTTTCTAAAGCTTCCGTATATTGACGGGCATGATGATTTTCAACGTTCGTTAAAAGACCAAAATTATGTGTGGCTTTGCGGAACATCTCAGCGTGTTCGCGGGATTCTGCTTCTTGGGTTTCAAACTCCGCTACAGCTTTACCATCTCTATCCGCACGTGCTTCTTCTGTAAAACCCGGATACATCGTTTCGTATTCGTAGGTTTCACCTTCTACCGCTAATTCTAAACAACGTGCCGCGATCGCCTTTTTTTGTTTTTCAGTTAAAGACTTCGCATCATCTACTACCAACTCTGGATGCATTAACCGAAAGTGAGCAAAAGCGTGTTCTGTCTCCTGATTCGCAGTATCCTTGAATAGCTTAGAAAGTTCGCTCATTCCCAACTTTTTCGTGACTTCCGCAAAAAATAAATATTTACGATTTGCCATCGACTCCCCACCAAAAGCCGCTTCCAAGTTCTTCGCGGTGTTGGAATTTGATAAATCCATGCTGTGCAACCTCTCTTTTATTCTACGCTGACAAAATTACTGTTTTAGTATTTTTAATGCGTAGTCGTTATGAATTTGATTGTAACTTAAATAAAGTCATTATGACTATGGATAAATCAAAATTTTTTGTGGGGTGGGTGAGAAGTCGGGTTTTTAGAGTGATTGTTTGTTCTTAGAGGTTTTTATCCTACAAACCCGACTTCTAATAATTGTAAAAACTCCTAACTCCAAGACACTGCGGATTCGAGCATAGTTATAGTACCGGAATCGGCATTAATTTCAACTTGTGAACCGATGGGTATAGTGAGAATATTTTCCATATGACCAATAGTTGCTCCGTGCCAAGCTGGAATATTTAAAGGTTTGATGTGGTCGGATAATACTTGTTCTAAAGTGAGTGAACCATAATCAGTACCTGGAGTACATCCGGGACATTGACCGAAAATGAAGCCGCCGATTTGATTTAAGACACCAGCCAGTTTGAGGTGAGTTAGAAAACGGTCAATGCGGTAAATATTTTCGCCGATTTCTTCTAAAAATAAAATTGCTCCTTTTAGATTGGGTAAGTAGGGAGAACCGATTAAAGTAGAAAACACCGAAAGGTTTCCTCCAATTAATCTGCCGCGAACAATTCCTGAGTTGATAGTGCGAATGCGGTATTTTACCTGCATTAAACGGTCATTATCATCTGTATCTTTGATATTTTTGAATATTAGTTTTTCCCCAGCGAATAGAACACGGCGGAAAGATTCAGTTTGCTGAGTTCTCCAGGAAGTAAGTCCATTTGGTCCATGAAAAGTAACTAGTCCGGTTTTGGCATGAATAGCTACAAGCAGCGCAGTAATATCGCTGAAACCGACAATAATTTTGGGATTATTTTGAATAACTTCGTAATTGAGATAAGGAAGAATACGGCTGCATCCCCAACCACCGCGAATCGGTAGAATTGCGTCAACTTTAGAATCGGCAAATAACTGATTAATATCCGCAGCGCGATCGCCATCTTTTCCAGCAAAATAACCGTATTGATCTAAAACGTGGGGTGCGAGTTGCGGTACAAGACCTAAAGCGCGGACTGCATCTTGGACAATATCGAGTTCTTCCCGGACAAAAGTTGCACTTGCGGGACTAACTATTCCGATAACGGAACCAGGTTTTAAGCGAGGAGGTTTAATTGACTTGGAATTTGCAGCTTGAACCAAATTTAACGGTTGCATCAATGTAGAGACAGCAGTAGTAGCAGCAACCGTTTTGAGAAAATCACGGCGAGTCAGCATAGGATATAAGTTTAATTACTTAAATCCTTCAAAAGTATATGTTTGATAGCTCACAAGTAAAGGTTAGAGGATTACAAAAAATAGGATGGAGTTCGGGCGTGATGGGGAGACAAGGGGATGGGGAGATAGGAGGA
>JBHJOU010000611.1:0-2815 GCA_050329355.1 Rivularia sp. (in: cyanobacteria) | reverse complement strand
TAGTTCAATCACGTTTCACAAGCTTAAATGCTTGTAAAAAAGATAATCAAATAGACTATGGGTTATGATTATTTTGTATCTTAAAAACTTTGATGCCATTCACTAGGCGTTGAGCACTTTCGTGTTTGCAAGGTGTAGAACCGATCGGCGATACAGGGCGGATGGGCTTAACATTACCCTTCTGACTCCTAACCTATGATGCCTTTGGGCGATAAACAATTTTAAGCTAAAGCTTGACAGAATATATTAAACGTGTATAACATATATTTATTCAAATGTTTCGAGTTTTTAAGGTAAGGTTTTAATTTCAATTAAAATTGAATCCACCTCAGATGCCTTTTTTAGGTTTTGAACATTTTAGATATTTCGATAAACATCCGAATATTTTCAGCCAAATATTTAGAAATTAGGGGGAATCCTGAAATGATTGCATCTGTGGGATTTGCTGCGTCGCAAGATGCAGATTTGAGAAATGAGCCATTTGTTGAGCTGTGTTTTCCGGTACAAGGAAACTATTTACCTGCGGATCATGGTTATGCGCTATTTGCTGCTTGCGTTAATCTCAAGCCAGAAATTAGACAGCAAGAGACTCTCAGTATTTTGACAATTCCTGGTTATCCCGATAAACAGGGCAAGATACTTCTTACGGAACAATCTCGTTTACGAATTCGTACACCAATTTCACTAATACCCTTGGTTTATAAATTTGCCGGAAAGTCTATTTGTTTGGGTATACATGAGATTAGAATTGGTATTCCCGAAATATTTACATTGAAACCAGCAGATAAACTCAAGTCTAGAATTGTTGTCATCAAGGGACATCAACAACCTGAATCATTTTTAATAGCAGCACAGCGTCAGCTTAATGATTTAGAGATATCTGCCCAAATCTCTATTCCCAAAGATAGAAAGGGTGAATTTTGCCGTAAAACAATTAAAATTAAGCGTTTTACAGTAGTCGGTTTTAGTACAGAAGTTTATGGTTTGAGTGACGAAGATTCCCTCAAATTACAGCGGTGGGGAATTGGTGGTAAAAGGCACTTAGGATGTGGATATTTCTTACCTTGCAAGGGAGTTCAATATGTTTAAAACTCTACTTGCTAAGTCTTTATCTGTTGAAGAGCAGAAATGCCCGAAAATCAAAGGAGCAGCAAAATATACTGGACATATCAGTTTTGTGATGCAAGCTGCTGATATTTTGGTTGATAAAAATAAAATTGGTATGTCTATTCTTAAACAATTGGGTTTAGAACATATTGATTTTGGTTACTTTGCAAATACAGTTAGATTAGGTGCCTATCTGCACGATTGGGGTAAAGCCAATCAACATTTTCAAGAAATGGTTTACTTGAAAACTCTCGAAAAATCACCTGAACCAAAACATCAAGATTATCGAAAGCAGATTCTAAGAGAGAGACAATCAGATAGACAAATGCTACGTCATGAAGTTATTAGCGGCATTTTAGCATTGCAAGTACCAACTTTCCGAAAATGGCTAGAAAAATGTCCTAATACAAACTTGATGATTGCAGTTTGGGCAGCGATGGGGCATCATTTAAAAATTGGGTTGGGTAAAGATAAAAAACCATCGGGTTGTATTGCAGAAATTCCTTCTGGAACAGGAGATGAATTAAAAATCTACACTTCTCATTCCGACTTTCAAGCAATTTTAAAAATGGGTAGTCAAGCTTTGGGATTACCTGAAAAGTTACCAGAATTACCACAAGAAATTTGGACTAAAAAACAATTATTAACAGCTTTAACTAATTTACGTAATGAATTTAATGATTTTGAACCTGATTGGGAACAGCAGAAGTTTATAGCAGCAGTAAAAGCAACAGTAATTGCAGCAGATTTAGCAGGTTCTGCACTTCCTTTAGGAGAAGAAAATTTTAAAGAATGGATTGAGGAAGTATTATCATTACAACTTTCAAAGGAAGATTTACAAAAACTAGTTAAACAACGTTTGAATGGTAAAAAATTACGACCATTTCAAGAGTTAATTGCTGAATCTAAGCATCGAGTGACGTTAGTAAAAGCAGGTTGTGGAACAGGTAAAACAGTTGCTGCATATGCTTGGGGGGAAAAATGGGCTGTTGGACGTAAATTATTTTTCTCCTATCCAACAACTGGAACTGCATCTCAAGGTTATATTGATTATGCCCATGAAACGGAAATAGAATCAGCTTTAATGCATTCTCGTGCAGATTTAGATAGGGAATTATTGTTTTCGGGAGATTCAGATGATTCTGAAGGAATTGAATCTAGATTAATGGCTTTTCAAGCATGGAGAAAAAAATTAATTGTTTGTACAGTCGATTCGGTACTAGGTTTAATTCAAAATAATCGCAAACCGCTTTATTCCTGGGCTGCATTAGCACAATCTGCTTTTGTATTTGATGAAGTTCATGCTTATGATGCACGTCTATTTGGGGCATTATTGAAGTTTATTAAAGCTTTTAGAGGTGCGCCAATTTTATTAATGAGTGCAAGTTTTACTCCTGAGCAACTGGCAGCAATTTATCAAGTTTTTTCAGAGCAAGGAGAAGATTTAGGAAAACCAATTTCGGGGCCAAAAGAATTAGAAGAATTACCACGTTACGATATTAGCTATATCTCCGAAGTCAATGATTTTGATGAATTAACAGAAGTTTGGGAACCTGTAATTACAGCATTGAGAAACAATCAAAAAGTTTTATGGGTGACTAATTCAGTTAAAACTTGTATTGAAATTTATCGTACTGCAAAAATAAAACTTGCCGAACAAATGCCTGAATTAGATATTACTCCCTTAATTTATCATAGTCGTTTTCGT
>JBHJOU010000679.1:0-10142 GCA_050329355.1 Rivularia sp. (in: cyanobacteria) | reverse complement strand
TACCAGCAACTTGCGGCTTTCAACCGATTATGAAAGCCACTGGAGTCAAAGTTTACTACATAAATCGCCAAAGTAGCAAAAAAGAATATGTAACTGTAATTCAGTCTACAAAAGCGAAGATAGAAAATCTTACTGGTTCTGTTTTCAGTATTCCTGCAAGTAGGGTAAGTAAAAAACTACTAACTGAATTTTGGCAAGATGCTGTTAAGAGTAATACATCAACTCGCAAAGCCAGAGTTGTCATTAACGGAACATTTTTTTCTACCAAACAAGACCCTACAGGAATCGCCTTCGGGTTAAAAGCGCGTGGTAAAATCATTACCTACGGTTACGGCACGAAGAACGAATATCCGGGAGAAATCCGCACCTTTTCTTTCAATCCTTCAACTGGAATTGCCAGCATCCAACCTTATAATACAGAATCGTTTCGGCGCTTTCCGGAAGTAATTGGTGTACTCGATGCAAATGCCAATAAAGCCGCAACCAAGTATTTACCCAGAACTTTTGTCGGGGTGCGAGATGATAATGGGGATAATTTAAATGAAACGGTTATTTTCTATTCGAGTAATTATGCGCGTCAGTTAGATGCGAGCAACACATTAAAATGTTTTGGTGCGAATACCAGCGCCATGTTAGATGGTGGTGGAAGTACCGGAATTATTTTAGATGGTGAACCGTTGATTGATACTCCAAGGAAGATTCCTCACGCGATCGCAATTTATGGGGGGATAAAATAAAAACTATTTCCCTGATTGATTTGATCAAATGTCAAGGAGCAAAGTAAGTTTTAGTGCAAGTATTTTGGCATCATGTCAGTTATCCCTGCTACAGAATGTAAAATTACATTCCTGTATAAATATCAACTAGCAGCTTGTGGCATAACTTTTTGCTGTTAGTTATAAACAAAACTTTTATGAACATCAAAAGACAATACTTACTTTTGTCGGGGATGGCGGTAATTCTCGTCGCATTTTCTGGATTATTCCTAAATCAAGCAACTTTTTCCACCCAAACCCTATTCGCCCAAACACCAGTCACCCTCACCGTATCGGCAGCATCTGATCTAAACTATGTATTTAAAGAAATCGGTGCTTTATGGGAGAAAGAAACAGGAAACAAAGTCACCTTTAACTTTGGTTCTACTGGAAAACTAGCTCAACAGATTGAACGGGGCGCACCTGTGGATTTGTTTGCGGCTGCCAATAAATCCTTCATTGAAGACCTTGACAAAAAGGAATTATTAGTATCCAATACCAAAGCTTTGTATGGAAGGGGGAGAATTACCCTATGGACAAGGGAAGATAGTAAACTCAACCCCAAGAACATTAGAGATTTAACCAAAGCAGAATATCAGAGAATTGCGATCGCCAATCCCGATCATGCACCCTATGGAATGGCTGCAAGAGAAGCATTGCAATCAGTGGGTATATGGGATGCTATTAAGCCCAAATTGGTAATGGGTGAGAATATTAGCCAAACAAAACAGTACGCGGAAACTGGTAACGTGGATGTGGGGATTGTTGCATTATCTTTGAGCGTTGATAGACCAGGAAAATGGGAGTTAATTCCCGAAAATCTGCATAAACCGATTGATCAAATGTTGGCTGTAGTTAAGAAGAGTAAGCATCAGCAAGAAGCTCAACAGTTTGCGGAATTTATTAACGGAGCAAAAGGTAGACCTTTAATGAAAAAATATGGTTTTGTCCTACCTGGGGAGACACTTAATTAATGGATTGGTTTCCCTATCTCTTGTCGTTGCAAGTGACAGCAACAGCTACAATCTTGCTAGTAATTATGGGAATTGGGTTAGCAATTTTTTTAGCCCGTGTGCGTTTCCCTGGAGAACTCCTCATATCTACACTACTAAACTTACCCTTGGTATTACCTCCCAGCGTCGTGGGTTTCTATCTGTTGTTAGCATTAGGTAGAGGAAGTCCGATACTGGAATGGTTTGGGATTGATATATTATTTACATGGCAAGCAGCCGCGATCGCATCCACAGTAGTAGCCCTACCCCTAATCGTCGAAGCCGCTAGAGCCGCTATTCTTGACGTTAATCCGGAATTAGAAGCCGCAGCACGTACCCTAGGTGATTCAGAAATCCAGGTATTATGGCGAGTTACCTTACCCTTGGCTCGTTCCGGAATTTTAGCAGGTTTTATCTTAGCAGTCGCTAGAGCATTAGGAGAATTTGGAGCAACGTTAATGGTTGCAGGGAATATTCCTGAGCGCACCCAGACTTTACCTTTAGCAATTTACGATGCTGTGCAAAATCAAGAATATGGCAAAGCTAATTTAATGGTATTAGTAATGACCTTTTGGGCTTTTCTACTGCTGCTGTGGGTGCGTCGTTTAGAACAAAGCCGGAAAAAAAATTAATCAGAGAATATCGTCTCAGAAGTCGGGTTTTTCGCATAAATATCGGTAATATCAGACAATCTTGCTAAAAACCCGACTTCTCACCTAACGAACAGCTACAACAATTCCAGAATAAGAGACGCGATATATCGCGTCTCTACAAAATTCATTTGTCCCATTCTTTTTCCAAATTGGTATAACCTATTCACTACTCCCTGAAAAATGCAACTTTTAGTAGACATTCACAAACCCCTCACGAGTTACCCATTAGAAGTAAAATTCAACCTAGAGGGACGAGTATTAGGAATATTAGGAGGTTCAGGTTCCGGTAAAAGTATGACTTTACGTTGTATCGCCGGATTAGAAACTCCCAAACGGGGTAGTATTATCCTCAACGGCAGGGTTTTATTTGACTCCAACAAACGGATTAATGTACCAATTCGTTCCCGTCGTGTTGGTATAGTCTTTCAAAATTATGCCCTGTTTCCCCATTTAACTGTTGCTGAAAATATCACCTATGGTTTACAGAATTTACCTCTAGCAGAACGTCAACAACGCTTAACAGAACAAATTAGTAAATTGCAACTTTCCGCATTAGAAAATCGTTACCCCAATCAACTATCGGGTGGACAACAACAGCGTGTCGCTTTAGCTAGAGCTTTAGCAGTTGAACCAGAAGTATTACTATTAGATGAACCCTTCTGTGCTTTAGATACCCATCTGCGACACCAGTTGCAAGAACAACTAATTGAGACATTGAGCAGTTATCGGGGAGTCACATTATTTGTCACCCATAATTTAGAGGAAGTATATGCAATATGTGAACAACTGCTTATAATTTCCCAAGGACAAGTTATTGCCTACAATGACAAACAAAGCATTTTTCAACGTCCAGAAACTTACACAGTCGCCCAACTAACTGGTTGTAAAAACTTCTCAAATGCAAAAGCAATTTCCCCGACACAAGTAGAAGCAATAGATTGGGGTTGTATTCTCAAAGTCATTGAACCAATACCTAAATCTTATGCTTATGTGGGAATTCGCGCCCATCATTTAAACATTACAAATAACCCCAACGATGATAATATCTTCCGCTGTTGGTTAGCTCACACTAGGGAAACACCTCATCGAATGACACTTTATCTAAAATTACATAATCCACCAACTCACTCCAATGATTACCATATGCAAGCGGAAGTATTTAAAGAAAAATGGACAACTTTCAAAAATCGTCCTTTTCCTTGGTATGTCAAATTAGATCCAACGCGGTTGTTCTTAATGCAAGCATAGTATTCCAAGGAAGTGAATGGGAAAAATTTGGCGTTGCGGATTTGAAATATGAAACCGATTTTGGATAATTTTCAAATCCTTGTAGAGACGCTCATAGTATCGTGTCTTTATCGGAAATGTCTAATATATATGAATAAATATAAATTATTTATAGCGACTGTAAATTTTACCTTTTACTTCCCAAAAGTTAATCAAAATTATCAACTATAGCGGTTTTCACTTGAGTGGAATACAAATTTTACCTCACCCCGCCCTCCGGGCACCCCTCTCCTTATCAAGGAGAGGGGAAGGGGGTGAGGTTTTAGTGTATTGGACTCAACTGAAATTTGCTATAATGGTTTTATCGCCGCTCAAACAGCCAGTACTCAAGGTGGAAATATTAATTTACAAATAAGCGATTTATTACTATTCCGCAACGGGAGCGAAATCAGCACAACAGCAGGAACAGCACAAGCTGGGGGAGATGGTGGTAATATCAATATCGATTCTAAATTTATTGTTTCTATTCCCGAAGAAAACAGCGATATTACAGCTAATGCTTTCGCTGGTAATGGTGGACAAGTCAATATCATTAGTAGCGGTATTTTCGGTATTGAACCCCAGGAAAGTTTAACAGGAAAAAGCGATATTACAGCAAGTTCCGAACTTGGTATTTCTGGTGAAACAAATATCAATGCTGACGATACCAGTTCAATTCAAAATAGTTTTACCGAACTTTCTCCAAATATAGATACCGATGCAATAATTGCTGATAGCTGTATTGCAAGGGGTAATAAACGACAAGAAAATTCTTTTAGAATTACAGGTAGTGGTGGTTTATCATCAAATCGTCCCGGTAATGTTTTGGTTTCCGAATATATAACTGGTGAAGTGAGAAATATTAGTAATTCTAGGGATTGGAAAAAGGGCGATCGCATTATTGAACCCCAGGGATTGTATCGGTTAGAAAGTGGGGAATTGTTGTTGAGTCGAGAATGTTCTTAGGGTGTGTTACGGCATGATTTAATAAGCATAAAAAAAAGTACAGCACAACCATAACAAAGAAAAAGCCGGAGATTAACACTCCGACTTTTGAATTGAAGAAAAATTTAACATCCGTCTAAATATGGGTTGAATTCCCCACCGTCATACGGTGTAAGAATTGTGTTGGGGTTTAAATCCCCATTGCAATTCCAAACTTCTTCCCTCTTCCCTCTTCCCTCTTCCCTCTTTTGAATTTATTTAATTTTGTTCAAGCCAAGTAATTAAATCGGTAATATCTGAGAAATCAATAAATTCCTCTCCCAAGGTTTCTAATTGTGCGGTAGATAATAATCGAATTTTCTCAATTATTGATGAATCTATTTCACCAAAACGTCGATTTATCTGACGAGTTAAAAACTGAAATGCTTCTTCTTGTCTTCCTTTCTTTTCTCCCTGTTTTTCTCCCTTCTGAAATATATCTTGATAGATAACTGAATCTTGCATAATATCCTCGCTTAAAAATTTACGAATCAAGTCTTTTTCAAACTTTAGACCTGCTAAAATTTCAACATAGGCAGCAGTATTCTTTTTTGTCTCCCTATCTGAAATTTTAGCAATACTTTCTTTTACTTGCTCCCATAAAGTTTGAGGTGAGGTTGTTTTTGTCAATGGTGCTAGGGGTAACAACGCAAGATTATTTATAAACATCATTGAATCCTGCTCCCACATTCTGATAGCTCGATAACGGTGAGTGGTTGTTTCATTAACATACTCTTCGGTAAAGGCAATTTCATCATTGGTTTCTTGTAAAAAGATTACAACTTGAACAACGGGAATACCATATTGACGTATTAACCTAACAGAGTAATCCAACATTCTAAAAGGAATTGATGGAGTAGAAGTTGTGATTGTTTGAAATTCAATGTGTAAAATGCGATTCTCTGTTTGTAAAAATATTAAGGAGTCAGCGCGGATTGGTTCGATGCTTAATTCTGTCTTTAATACTTTTATTTGGCGTGGTTCTACAGGTAGTAACCATCGCGCAAATTCAAGAGGATACTTTTCTGCAATTAGCTTGCAAATGTTGTCATAGCTCACGGTTATACACCCAATTTATGATATTAACATTTTCTCATTGTTGAGCTATTTAAAAACATTTGAAAAGCCGTAAAACACCTTACAACCTATCAAAATGGTTGATACCTGACTGAAAAATTAAACCCATTTTCTTGCAAAGAATTACCACTATCCCCTCTCCCAATCAATGGAATACCGTAATCCGCTCGCAATCCTAAACCCCTCAAAGCTTGCCATTGTAATCCTAAACCCAAACTAGCAAGGGTTTGTGGTGAGGGGTTACTACTACCATTATTCCAACCCGTACCAATATCAAAAAATGGTATTAACTGGAGGGTTTCAACGGAGGATGACAGGGGAATTCTTGCTTCTATTCCTCCAACTATTCCGCTGTCGGTAACGATTTGATTTTGACGATAACCGCGTACTGTTTCTACTCCCCCGATACTAATTTTTTCTGCTGATAGTAAGGAGTCTCCTGTAAGTTGAGTATTGATTTTAGTAAGCATCAAAATACGCGGAGATAATCTTTGTACCCATTGGAATTGTCCTACCCAAGCGACAAAACGCCCATCTGTACCGCTATCGTTAACTGTTGCGTCAAAAGCATCGATACCCACGCTAAATTGCGATCGCGCTGCTAAAACACTATTCGTATTACGTTTTAACCAATCTTGAGACAAGCGAATTACGCTCAGTTTTGATTCTCCTTGTTCTGGTCCTTCTGTAAAAGAAAAGGGAATATCATCAAGTATAAAGGTTTGGGAACGACGTAAATCAAAAGCTAAACCTAGAGCAAGTTCGTTCTCTGTGGTGTAAATTAACGGTTGTCGCAGGTTTAATGAAAAAGTTTCGGTTTCGCTACGGATATTTAAGTCATTAAAATCATCTTCAATAATTCGACTATCGGTATTGCTGAAGCTGACACCTACTGTTCCGTTAAGGGAATTAAAGGGAATAGAATAGTTGATATCGTAAAGGTCTAAACCTTGAGTGATACCGTATTCAGCGGTGAATTTATCCGCAAATCCGAGTACATTATCGTGAGCAACGAAAACACTTGCTTGTTCGGAGCCAACGCTGGGTGATTGATTGTTAGCAAAACTAACTCCAGCGTGAAATGCTTTTGCTTCGGTAATTTGTACCTGTAAAATATTGTTTCCTGGAACACTTCCTGCGGTTAATTCAGCATTAACTCGTTGGATAACCGGATCAATTTGTAATAACTGTAAAGCTTGTTCAAGACGTTTTTGATTTAAAGGCTTCCCAGTAAAACGTTGAATCCGGGAACGTACATAGCTTGTTTGCAATCGTTGTAATCCAGTAATCGCAATATCTTCGAGTTCACCTTCTACAACCTGAATTTCTACTATACCGTCAGCAACATTTTGATTATTGGGAATAAAAGCTCCCGTGGAAATATAACCTTTTTCTATTTAATCAAAAGAGCAAGACTGATTTTCAAGTAGCTCGTGAGAACTTTAAAAATAGCATTCAATTAGCCAGGGAAGAAAATGAAGAATTGGCTGAAATGCGGGGGTTATTAAATCTAATTAAATTGAGTTCTCTTACAGATGAAAATCAAACACAGAATCAAACCCAAGTTCTCGATGATACTACATTTAATAATGCTGTTAAAAATGCTTTAAAACTTCTGGAAAATTTACCGGATTCTGAAACCAAAATTTACGGAGCGATTGATTTAGCATATTTACAAAGTAATTCCCAAACCAATTCACCATTTACCAAATGTCCTACTCAATTAGTTTTACCGGAACAAACATTAAGTTTGCTGCAAAAATCTGTATCTACCAGCAATAAATTACAAGATAATCGCTTACAATCCTATTCACTAGGTGCTTTGGGGCATTTTTGGGAATGCAATCAAAATAATCAGAAAGCATTACAATATACTCAAAATGCTATCGTCGCAGCAGATAATAAATTAAGCGCAAAAGAAAGCTTGTATTTATGGGAATGGCAAGCTGGACGTATTTTAGATCGGCAGAATCGGAAGCAACAAGCTATCGAATCCTATCAAAGAGCGTTTGAAACTTTGGAAGATATTCGTCTGGATATTTTGACAGCAAAAAGAGATGTTCAGTTTGATTTTCGCGATGTTGTCCGACCTTTGTACCGTACTTTAGCACAATCGCGACTGGAATTATTGCAAGCTGGAGCAATTCCACAAAAACAGCGTGATGAAGAATTATCAAAAGTGGTTAAAACTATCGATGCTTTAAAACTTGCTGAATTACAAAATTATTTTGGTAACGATTGCATTTTAAGTGGATTAAATCCTCAACAAATTGACGAACTTCTCGAAAATAAACAGAATAAAGCAGCTTTTGAAAACACCGTATTATTAAGTTCAATTATTTTAGATGGTAAAACCGGAATATTATTACAATCAGCCGATCAACCAACCAAATTTAGATGGATTAAAGATTCCCAACAAAGGATAGTTAGTAGTAAGGAATACGTAGTGTACCAATGGCTGCACTTTATGATAGCAAACAGCAAAAATATTTAGTTGAAACCTATGCAATTGCTACAACTCCGAGTTTAAGATTAACCGTAACCAAGCCAAATCGTAACAAGCAAAAAGCATTAATTTTAGGTTTAACAGAAACATCCACAATTGACGGAAAAATCTTTCCCGAAATTTTTGCTGTTGAAAATGAAATTAAAGCAGTTCAAAAACTATTTCCCAATCATACTCAATTAATCGACGAGAATTTTATCCCCCAAAATTTCCTTACTAAGCTTCAACAAACTACATATCCTATCATCCATATAGCCAGTCACGCTCAATTTGGAATTATTCCCGAAGACACCTTTATATTAATCAATTAAACCTTCTTCTCTGGCACGAATTTCTGTTTGAATTCGCAAATTCTTACCGCTTTGTTTACAATCTTGAGGATATACACCTAATATATCTTGAATTTTTGTCCAATAAGTCCGCACCGAACGTTCTGATTTATACATTTGATTGGCGATTTCCTTATCTGTCAAACCGTCTTCAAAAGCTAATCGTAAAACATCTATCCATTCAGGTTTAAGTTCGATTCCTGCTTTGATATCCTTGGTATGAGTTGCCCCTATCAGTGCCAAATTAACTCGCATCAACATTTCTTTTTCCGATAATTTTTTGTCTGCAATTGCAAACCCACCTTGATGATTATCAATGTCGTGTTTAATGCGGATTAATGCTTTTATATAACTACTTTGTACCATGAAATTTTGGTACGGATACTCTTCGAGCAAATTCTTTAAAAGTCTAATTCCTAATTCAACTTCTGCTGTTTCTCCTTCGCTATCGGGAATTGACAAATCCATTACTACCAAATCGAACTGACGGGATTGAATTAAAGAAAGCATCTCTTGTGCAGTTTGAACTTTAATAATATCAGCTTGGGGATATTCCTTTTTTAATATCTCAAGAGTGCCAGTTAAAATTAATTGATGATCATCCACTACAAGAATGTCCAGATTTTTTTTCACTGATAAATCCTCATAAACTTGTTGTTTTTTGAAATCTATAATTACCATAAGTTTAATTTTAATTGGATATAGATATTGAGCCTATGCACAAAAGTGCAAATTTAGTTCAGCTTTTGTTTAGAGGTTTATGGAATATTTATTATTCCAAATTTAGCAAAACGATAATACTTTTACTCCTTATATAACAAATCAATTACTGGCAAGAAATTAAAAAATCATCTTTAAATAAAATGAGAAATAATTATTCCACCACAATAAGAAGCGATGTTAGCAATTAATGATAAATAAAATCCTTTTCTCCACCCTAAATTTAATACTTGTGAATATAAAAAAGCTTCAATACAAATTACAATAGCTTCAATTATAATTATTCTCACTGGAGATAATAAGTAAAGAATAACAATTTGATTGCTTGTCCATGCTATAGAATGAGTTAAAAGAGTCGTACTGCAAGCAAGAGCAAACATTGCGACAAATTCTATAAAAGACGAGAATCTTTGTAAAAAATGAGTTAGCAATAAAATAATCGGAATTTCAATAGCCAAGGAAATTAGTAAAGCTACGAATTGAGTCATTGATAGCAAGTTGAAATTTCATAAATTGTACCAGTAGTCAAAATAAAAGGTCAAAGCCTTTGAAAAGTAATTTTGCAATTAAATTTACTTTTAATTAATTTTAGATGATTGTCGTAGTCCTAGATAATAATATTAATCTAGATTTATTCTCGTAATTTTTACCAAAAAAACAGATAGTTAATATAGAGATATAGGTTCATAAAAATCAACCATGCATAAAACAAGTCAACCTGATCCAGTTCGTTTAGAAATCTTCAAAAATCTTTATCAATTCATTGCCGAACAAATGGGAATTGTACTGCAAAATACGGCAGCATCGGTAAATATTAAAGAACGTTTGGATTTCTCCTGTGCAATCTTTGATGCTTCTGG
>JBHJOU010000565.1:0-2004 GCA_050329355.1 Rivularia sp. (in: cyanobacteria) | reverse complement strand
GCTAAATCTGGACGGATGTGTGCCGAAACCATCGTCGAAGTTTCCCACAGCGGACAGTCTATCCCTAGCGAAGGCGATTTAAAAATCTATTTGAAGCGTTGGGATAAAAAGTACGGTCTTACTTACAAAGTACTTGATATCTTGCAAAATGTATTCTACCGTTCCGACGCTACCCGCGAAGCATTTGTAGAAATGTGTAGCGATCTCGATGTTCAACGGTTGACTTTTGACAGCTATCTCTACAAGACAGTTGTTCCAGCCAATCCGATCACCCAAATGAAAATTACTGCGAAAACTATTGGTAGTTTAATTCGTGGTAACGCTCTGGCTCCCTAGGAAGGGAAAAGTTAGTACCACCGGAGTTAAGAGTTTAATTACTTACTAATACAGAATCGGGTGTATCGTGTTTGTCTTCGAGAATACACCCGATTTTTTGTTGTTTTTTGTTGATATAGCAGATTTCAGTTGAGTCCAATACAACCTCACCCCCTTCCCCTCTCCTTATTAAGGAGAGGGGTGCTCGGAGGGCGGGGTGAGGTAAAATTTGTATTCCACTCAAGTGAAAACCGCTATAATTCAAAATTGACAAATACTTTGAGCATAGTTTACTATCATTAAGTGTAAATACACAAGTATTAATCTTTTATTCTCCAACAACTAGTTACATTAGTTACGTATATATTCCAATAATACTTAAGGGTGTTATAGAAAAAACATCAAAATTGTGGTTACTGATTGAGTCGAATACCTTTGTGAGCTTTTTCCTTGCACAACAGAAACTTTGAATATAACTGATATCTCTTAGCCGGGAGAGAGTAGAGTTGATACGATTCGGATAAAGAAAATTTAGCAAACCAAAAACTTTGTAGAGACGCGAAACCTTGCGTCTGTAATACCCAAAATCACCACGAAAAATCCTTAACCGAACCGTATTGAGAGTAGAGTTATATTTTGTGTTCGACTCAACTTGAAGCTGTTGTATAGATTAGTTAAAGACAATTACTTATAAATAAAGTTCCCCAAATAAAAATATTTTCAATATTTTTAGCGAAAAGATAAAGATTGTGTAAATACTTTTAGAAGTATTGGCTAAATCTACGTGTCTTTACTAATGTAGACAAGTTAGTTGTATGTTGTTTGCTCCTTTATAGAAGTCTGAGTATAAGTATGAAATTAAAGTCATTTTTTAACAGAACTGTATTTCCATTTGCAGTTGCAGCTTTGAGTGTAATAGGTTTTCCCAACCAAGCCAAAGCGATGTTTTTTTCAGGTAACGTTAGTGGAGCCTGGGGAGAACCGACTCCAGGAGAGATAAATACCGACCCGATTTATACTGGTGTAGTAACTAATACATTTACTTGGGGAGATCCAACTCTGTTTGAAAATGCATTATCCAATCAACTATCCTTTCAAGGAAGTTCTTTTTCTACCGATACGAATTCTTTGTTCAAAATCGGAGACTTAACCTATCGTAACGGTACGGTGCTTTTGGGTACAAGTGTAGAATCTGTACCTTTAAATCTCAACTTATCTTTTAATCAAGCAACTAAGTTTAACCAAGAATTCAAATATGAGTTTTCCTTAAAAAATACTCCTAACCTTTCGGATAATCCAGAATTAAACGCAGATTTTGTGTTTGTTACTAAAGATAGCGCTAAACCTAGTTTTGTATATGATGGTCATACATATACTCTATCTTTAACTGGTTTTAGTCAAGATAATGGTAAAACAAACGTCAGCGAATTCCGGGTACTTGAAGGAGAAAAAACCACCGCTTCGATTTTTGCTAGAATCAACAAAGTCGCTCCATCTAAAAAAGTTCCCGAACCAGGTTTTGCGGTAGGTTTATCCTTAGTTGGTATTTACTTAATTTCTCGCAAAAAAGCTCATAAAATTAATTAAATAGTTTGGCATAAATTTGAAAAAAACAAAAAAATCAAAAATATATTTGTAATCGCGCTTTAAAACCAAAAGCTATATTTGGAGTTAAAGCGCCACTACAAA
>JBHJOU010000407.1:0-13046 GCA_050329355.1 Rivularia sp. (in: cyanobacteria) | reverse complement strand
GGTGGGAACCGCTGCTGCTACCGAGTTTGCGTCATACATTTCCATGTACGATAATCTACCTAATTTAATCGCAATTTTAGAAGGAAAAGGCGAAAGCATTCAATTTCCCAAAGAACCCAGCGTCAGATATGCAACGGTAATTGGATTAACAGTCCGTGCTGAGAATGCTGTTCAAGCACTTAATGCTTTCAACTGGTTAAATCAAGTTGCCACCAACGAATGGGTAAGACTTTTTGCCGTAGACTTATCGCGAGTCATGGAAAGTAAAGGAAAGCGAGGAGTTTTAGCCAATTTACTCAGCAAAGACCCAGAATTCAAGAAATTATTACAGGATTATCTAGATTCGCAGAAACCTTAGAAAGGTCAAAGGTTAAACAGACGTAGCATTGCTACGTCTCTACAATTCCTAACTCCTAACTCCTAACTCCTAACTCCTAACTCCCAACTCCTAACTCCCAACTCCTAACTCCTAACTCCTAACTCCTAACTCCTAACTCCTAACTCCTAACTCCTAACTCCTAACTCCCAACTCCCAACTCCTAACTCCTAACTCCTAACTCCTAACTCCTAACTTTACTTATGCACGCACTTTCAATTCCCACTTGGATAATTCACGTTTCTAGCGTTATTGAGTGGATTGCCGCGATATGGTTAATCTGGAAATACGGCGAAGTTATCGGTAATCCTGCTTGGGGTGCTTTGTCATTTGGGATGTTACCAGCATTAGTCAGCGCCATGTGTGCTTGTACCTGGCACTTTTTCGAGAATTCCCCATCACTCGAATGGCTAGTAACATTGCAAGCAAGCATGACAGTAATTGGTAATTTTACCCTTTTTGCAGCAGCTTGGTGGATATATCGTTCCACAACAACAACAAACAATACCCCTCATAAACCCGCGTCCCCAAACCTTGTAAAATCAGATTAAAGGTCAAAGGTTAAAGGTCGAAGGTTAAAGGTGTAATAACTCTTAATGCCCAACAATTAACAACCAACAACCAACAACTAACTATTTCAATCCAAAATCTAAAATTTAAAATCTAAAATTGGATAATGATTTCCAAAGAAACTCTATTTGCATTATCGTTATTTCCCTACTTAGGTTTCTTGTGGTTTATTTCTCGCAGCCCTGAAACCCCGAAATTAGCTTTGTATGGATTTTACGGTACTTTAGTATTTGTCGCCGTGACTATTCCAGCAGGTATTTACTCCCAAGTACATTACGGGAAATCTCTCGCAAACGTTGATTGGTTACACGGAAGTGCAGAAGTATTTTTAACTTTGTCAAATATTTTAGTTGTAATCGGTTTCCGCCAAGCAATAATTAATAAGGTTAAAGGTTAGAGGTTAGAGGTCAAAGGTTAACTGTCCACTGTCAACTATCAACTAAAATGCAAGTAATTCCAGCTATAGATTTATTAGAAGGTCGTTGTGTGCGACTTTATCAAGGAGATTATCAAAAATCTGAAGTATTTAGTGAAAATCCTGCTGATATTGCCAAAAAATGGGTTGAACAAGGTGCAACCAGATTACACGTTGTCGATTTAGATGGTGCAAAAGCTGGTAAAGTCATCAATTTGTCCGCGATTGAAACTATTGTAAATGCAGTTTCGGTACCTGTAGAAGTGGGTGGCGGATTGCGTAGCTCAGAAAGTGTACAACAATTATTTAATATTGGTGTAGAGTGGGCAATCTTGGGAACCGTTGCTGTTGAACAACCCCAATTAGTGCAAGAACTTGCTCAAGAATTCCCCCAAAAAATTATCGTTGGTATTGATGCTCGTAACGGTAAAGTTGCAACTCGCGGATGGTTGGAAACTTCGGAGGTTTTAGCAACCCAACTTGCGGTACAAATGCAAGAATTAGGAGCAGCAGAAATAATTTACACTGATATTCACCGCGATGGGACTCTTAGCGGACCAAATTTAGACGCTTTACGGGAACTTGCAGCTGTTGTAGATATTCCGATTATTGCTTCTGGTGGAGTTAGTTCGGTGACAGATTTATTAAGCTTATTAGCGTTAGAACCCCAGGGTGTAACTGGTGCAATTGTTGGACGTGCCTTATATACTGAGGATATTTCTCTTCGTGAAGCAGTACGAGCGGTAGGTTCAGGACGTATTCAAGATATACCTCCTCATGGTTTCTCTACTTACGCTTAATAACTTAATAACTATATTGTTTTTAATTCAACAACTTTTAGAATTCGGTTTTTTCAAAAACTGGATTTTTTAGTTTTTAGGATGAAAAAAATAGTTTGTTATTTTTCCGGATTGTTAATCATTAGTACTGTATTCAAATGCGTAGGGAGTTACTTCTACAGAGCAAGTATTTTCTATAACTTATATTTAATCATAAATAAATATATCCCAGCATCGTTTTTATTGAAAAGTTTGTCTTGGGAATTTTTCCCTTGACATTAGTGTCTTCCTTTGCGAAAACACCGGATTTTTTAGTTTTTAAAAACTTTGCATATAGATTTTTCAGATTTTCAGATATTGGGTTTCCTACACAGAGATGCTGCAAATGCGTCTCTGTTTTTGTCTTAAAACGAGGTAATAAGTCGGGTTTTTGAACGGGATTTTGTGGTGTTACCGATATTTATCCAAAAAAACCGACTTCTATGATTATTTTCTGGAATCAACTAAAAGACAATGTAGATAAAGATATACAAACAAAATACTATATAAAATTTAAGGAGAATAACAATGAGTTGGACAACAACAACAAAAAGAAAAGTAAAAGTACCAGATTACGGTAGACCAAAAAGAAGAGAAATCGGATTTTCCCAGTATGTTAGTGCTAGAAAAGAAGCTACAAAACCGAATAAAATCACATAATTAAATTAAATAAAATTAAATAAAATTAAATATTCATATCAATAATGTAGAGACGTAATATATTACGTCTCTTATTATATATTACGTCTCTTTTTATTTTGTAAATAAACCAGAAACCCAATATTATATTTTGAAAATACCGGATTTATTTTCTCGCTGTTCGCTGTTCCTACTTATTTTTCATCGGACTTTTAGCTTGTTCTAAAGCAATTTCTTTTATCGCTTGATATGAATTAATATTTGCAGAACCTTCAATAGCCTTAACAGCTAAATCCTGGACTTGTTTCAAGGCTGACTCAAGCTGTTTCGACAAGCTTTCAACTCTTGTTTCTTGATTGGTAATTGTTTGTTCTAAAGACTGTATTCTTTGTTCGTAGAAAGCTTTTTGTCCTTCTACTTCTTTTGCGAGTAAATTAGCTTTAACTTTGGCTTGATAATGAGCAATACCTTTACCTTCTTCTGTGGCTTTCCTAATAGCTGTTTCTTTTTCCTGAGAAAAACTCTCTACTTTAACTTTTAATTCTTCAAACTGTTTTTCTTTTTCAGCAGTTGTATTTTCTCGTTGATTCCACTGTTTTTCTGTTTCTTGCTGAAATTCGTCCAATTGTTTATACAATTCCTTCTGCTGCTGTTCGTATAAATCTACTTCCAAATTGCGTTGTAGCTCTAAATTGTATTTGTATTCAGAAGCATCTCGTTGACGATTTTTGAGGGAATTTTCATTGCGTTCTTTAATATTCTGCTGAGATTCTTCTTGTTGTTTTTGCCAAGCTTCTTTTAATTCTTGAATTTCTCGATTTAATGTTTCAGAAAGTTGGTGAAACTCTTGTTGGTAAGCTGAGTTATTTTCTTGGTAGGTTTGAATCAAATTATCTAAAGTATCTTCAGCAATTTCTAAATTATGTAACTGCTGCAATTGCTGCAATTGTTCTTCTACAATTTGCTTTATTTCTGCTAATCTAGAAGCTTTTGTAGTCAATTGTTCGGATAATTCATTTGCAGCACTACCAAAACCTAACTGAATTTTCGCTAAGCTTTCAATGGTAAAATTCATTTTCTGCTGCACTTTAGAGTATTGATTAACTACAGTTTTTTCCGGTGTTTTGAAATTATCTGACTTGACAGAATTACTAGATTTAATAAGTTGCTCAACTTGCTTTTTTAGTTCTAATCTTTCTTTCTCTAACTCATCATAAGCTTGCAAAATTTCATTTTTAGTATTCTTCTGATTAATTTTATTTGTAGACATAATAATCCTCTCAACTCAAGAAATTGTAAATTTGAATCCTCTATTGGAATAATCAAAAAATCTCCTATTCCCTACTCCCTATTCCCTACTTATTAGAACTATCAAAAGCTCTCATTGCTAAATCTTTTGCTTGCTTCAACGTTTCTTGCAATTGAGTTGAAATACTTTCAATTTGCTGATTTTGTCTTTCAATAGTCTGTTCTAAAGACGTAATTTTTAATTCATAGCTTTGTTTGCTACCTTCCCACTCTTTCTCAAACAAATCTGCTTCAACTTTGGCTTTTTGGGAAGTGTCTTTTATGGCTTCTTCTCTCGCTTTTTTAACTTCTGTATCTAACTCGGTAGGAAAAGATGCGACTTTTTTTTGATATTCTTCTAATAAAGGTTGACGTTGTTTAATATTTTTTTCTCTTTCTACCCAATCTTTTTCTTTCTGACGAGTAGCTGCTTGTATTTCTCTTTCTAATTGACGCTTTGTTTCTTGGTAACTATCTTCGTTAATTTTGCGGGAATTTTCTAACTTATATTGATATTCTTCTTGCTCTTTTTCGCGATTCTTGGCTAATAATTCGTTGTAAGCTTGTTCTACTTCTGCAAACTTGGCTTGTTCTTTTTCTAATTCCTGAAGCGTTTGCTGTTTCTCTTTTTCTAATGCTTCTCTTTTTTTATTAGTATCTTCTTGTAATTTTCTTAAATTCTCCTGATGCTCTTGAGTTAAAACATCTAAAGTATCTGCAACAACTCTGATTTTTTGCAATTGTTGTAAATATTGAGTTTCAACATCAATTGCACGATTTAACTCGTCTAATTTCGAGTTTTCCTTAGCCAGCTTTTCTGAAAGCTCGTTAACAATAGTACCAAATTCTAACTGTAAATCTGCCAACCCTTTGACAATACTATCAACCGTATATGCTGAAGCTGCGGCTAAAATTTGCTTGTCTTTTTCTTTTTCAGCTTCTTCTTGTTTGGTGGCAATTTTTGAATCAAATTTTTGGTTTTCTGCAATAATTTGCTCAAATGCTTGCATCAATTGTTGTTTACTATCCTTGACTCCAACTGTATTCATTTTTTGATTCCTATTAATTATCTTTGTTTGATGATTTTCTTCTAAATAACCTTACAAAGACATACTCCTTGCTATTTTAGAGTAGCCTTTGAAACATTCTTGTTAGCGCAGTGGAAACACCGAAATAGTTCAGCCACCTACAATTAATAAGATTGTTACTCATTGCATAGTATTTTTGTACTATAAATATTAGTCGAATTAAAATACTTTTGTCAAGAACTAATCTGACACCATTGCAAAATCACAAAAAAAAGTAAAGCAGCCACTAGTTTTTGACTGTTTTTTGCGGTAGTGTTTTATAATAAAGAAAATGCTGTTACATATGTTACACTTTTTATCAATAAAATGGCAGTAACTACGTAGAATTGCTGATATATCACGGACAAATAGATACAAGTAAAATCCTCATATTTTTGTAAGTCAATGTATACAAATGAATCCACGAAGTACGCTTCGGCGGGGGATATCAGACAAAGAAATCGCGTTCTGGTGGTAGAGGATGAAGAATTAATCAGGGAAATGCTAGTTTTGGCTTTGGAGGAAGAAGGCTATGAGGTGCAAATTGCCACTGATGGACGTTTAGCCATAGAGCAACTCCAAAGTTTGGAGGCAAATAATCATGAGGCTGGTTTCGATTTAGTGCTTTTAGATTTAATGTTGCCTCAAATTAATGGATTAGATATTTGTCGGTTAGTGCGTCATCAAGGAAACCCAGTACCGATTTTAATGCTGAGTGCCAAAGGTAGCGAAACCGACCGAGTTTTAGGTTTGGAAGTGGGGGCTGATGACTATTTAACCAAGCCATTTAGTATGAGAGAGTTGGTGGCTCGTTGTCGAGCGCTGTTACGCCGTCAGCGTTTAAGTACTACTACTCAAGCTCCAGTATTAAATCATAAAGAAATTACTTTATATCCTCAAGAATGCCGCGTCTTGGTTCGTGGAGAAGAAGCGAACTTATCACCCAAAGAATTCCGCTTGCTGGAACTATTTATGAGTTATACTCGTCGCGTATGGTCGCGAGAACAGTTGCTTGACCAGGTATGGGGACCCGATTTTGTTGGAGATAGCAAAACTGTAGATGTTCATATCCGTTGGTTGCGGGAAAAAATCGAAATAGACCCTTCTCGTCCGGAATATATTGTTACAGTTAGGGGGTTCGGGTATCGATTTGGGTAATTGTTAGTTATTCTTGTCCCAACGCAAATTACCAATTGTGATGCTGTTACTGGGATTTATCTTAGGTTTAGGGCTAAGCATCTGCTTATGGGTGTGGCATACAATACAATTTCACCGCTACTTTGGACGTTTTGATTCTTCAAAAAAGAGTTTTTTCGCTCAGGTTGCGGTATCGTCATTTCGTGGATGGCATCATAAGTTTGCTCGATTAAAAAAACAGCAACAATGCTTAGAAGAACAACTACAAAGTTACCAAAACTTGTTAGAACACGCACCTTTAGGGTATTTACAAGTTGATGAAGAAAATCAATTACTTTGGTGCAACGAACAAGCTCGACAAATGTTGTCCTTAGAAAAATGGCAACCCGGACAAGTGCGCTTATTATTAGAGTTGGTGCGTTCCTACGAACTTGATCGTTTAATCGAAAAAACTCGCGATCGCCATTCTTCCCAAGAGAGGGAGTGGGTGTTTCACCCCTCTTGTGAGAATGCCGAAGCAATGTTACAACAAAAATCTGTGGTTTTGCGAGCTACCGGCTTGCCATTACCCCAGGGTCAAGTAGGAGTATTTCTAGAAAATCGTCAGCAGCTACTGGAAATGAGCCAAGCACGGGATAGAACTTTGTCAGACCTAGCCCATGAACTCAGAACACCACTAACTTCTATTCGTTTAGTTGTGGAAACTTTACAAGACCGTGTAAGTCCACCTTTGAATCGCTGGATTAATCGCCTTCTCAAGGAAGTTGACCGACTCATTGATCTAGTACAAAGTTGGTTAGACCTGACTCGACTCGAAACTAACCCAGTAACTCAGTTAAATTGCCAACCTTTAGAAATAAAAGAGTTGATCAACTCGGTTTGGGAAAGTTTAGAACCGATAGCGCAGCGTCAAAAAGTTCAACTTGCCTTTACTAGCATTGAAGATACGGTGATAAATGCCGATAAATCCCGGCTTTACCAAGTATTTTTTAACTTAATTCATAACAGTATAAAATACAGTCCTCCGGGTGGATTTATCCGAGTGGAAACTAATGTTAATCTATATTTAGAAGAAAATAATCAAACTGAATCTGAAAGTTCGCCATTTTTACAAATAAGCATTATAGATTCTGGCGTAGGTTTTGCCCAAGAGGATTTACCCCACATATTTCAGAGATTTTACCGAGGAGATAAAGCACGTTCTCGCTCTATAAAAGAGGAGGAAGATTCAACTTTAGATGGAAGCGGCTTAGGATTAGCGATTGTTTATCAAATTGTAGCCGCTCACGGGGGTACTATCAAAGCTATGAATCATCCACAAACAGGTGGTGCTTGGCTACAAATTCATCTCCCCCAAATCATGGCAAAATCCGTAACTCAAGATTATATTTAAGAAAATAACTTCATGTTTGAAACTACAAGCGTGAAAGCTCTCCTAAGTCGTCCAAATTTTGTAAAACCTCAACTAGTACGCGATATTAGGCGGCTAGAAAGAGACATATTGCGTATGGGTGCTTTGGTAGAACAATCATTTCGTCTGACGCACCAAGCATTATTCGCTCGCGATTTATCAGTAGCTGAACAGCTGCCATTATTAGATAAGAAAATAGACAGATATTATAAACAAATAGAAGCCGAATGTACGGCGATGATGACATTACAATCGCCTTCTGAGCAAGATTTACGTTGCTTGAGTGCTTTTATGCAATTAGTGCGCGATTTAGAACGTATTGGCGATTATGCCGAAGATTTAAGCGAAATAGCTGTAAAAATCTTTCCTTACGAGCCACATTCGTGCATCCCAGAAATTGCGGTGATGTCTCATCACGCTCAAGCAATGTTAGCAACCAGTTTGGGAGCATTAGCGGATCTAGATGAAGTTGGGGCAAAAAGTATCAAAGTACTTGATGACGCAGTAGACGAGGCTTACGAACGAGTTTACGAGACTTTAGCTAATCAAAAAGATATCCAAGGCTCTGTAGAACCAATTGTACTATTAGCGTTAGCAATTCGTTGTATAGAACGGATGGCAGATCACGCAACCAATATTGGTCAAAGAGTGGCTTATATTGTTACAGGTCAGCGTTCTTAATTTTTTTTATATTTCATCAAATAGTAAATCGTCAATAGTAGAATTTGAATTCTCAATAATTGTTATAAATAATACGAATACCCAAAACACTTGCGATGGATAATCCACCCGTGCTACATAGAACCTCTCCTAACTAAGGGGAGGTTTTTGTTTGGGTAGTCCGAAGACTCAGCTTAATCGAGAATTGGTGTAACATTGCTATGACACTTGGATTCAATAAATCTAACCCACGTAAAAATATACAGTAAAAAGTAACACTATTAAAAAAATATTTTATAGCTGTCTAACAATAAAAATAATGTTATTAAAAACACATATATAAACTTTGTATATAAGAATAAATACTAATGATCATTGATTAAAAAAAGAAAAGTTCCATTCAGAAAATATTCGATAAAAAGCTTACTATTAATAGATTATTTGTCTCTGAGAAAAACAAATAAAATATGAAAAACATTTGACACTTTTAATAATTATCTGTTTAAATAAACACAGATTTATCAGCAATAAATAATCGGTAATTACTGATTTATTCCGAGTGATAAAGAAAAAATACACAACCCAAAGGATTGTAAACTAACTTACTTTTTACTTAAAGCTTACCTATTCTTAAACTTCCACCATTAAAGTAACGAAGGCAAGATAAAATTGTTTTCTATCTAACTGAAAATGCTGGTGTAATTAAAAAAAAAACTGATGAGTATCAAACGTCGTGATTTTTTGCTGTTGATGGGAGCGAGCGCGGGTGCAGTAGCGCTGAACTCAGTGTCAGGGTGCGATAGAAAAATAACAGTGCAGCCCAATGGTTCACAAGCAAAGGCTTTATCCGTATTTAAACCTATAAAAGGTCCGATTCCATTACAAACTGCTGGGTTTAATCCCGAACAACAGCAAGAAGCTTATCGTAACTACGAAGTAGTTGATGATTTGGTATTACCCGATGGTTTTGAATACCAAGTTATTGCTGCTTGGGGCGATCAAGTCGGCGATTCTCGATTTGGCTACAACAACGATTATTTATCATTTGTAGCAACAGGAGAAAACGAAGGATATCTCTCAGTTAATTTTGAGTACATTAGCGCTATTCCTTGGATGCAAACTTACGCGAAGGTAATCGGAAAATCATTACCCTTCGATCAAGTAATTGCCAAAATCAAATCCGATTCCCAAGGGAAAAATCAGGTAGATGCTTACAGTTTGAATGAAAATGACCCGTTAAAAGCGGACATCAGCCAAATCTGTTCCGAAGCATTATTAGATCAGGGATTAGGTATTATCTCCATCCGTAAAAATACAGATGGAAAATGGGAACGCACTAACAGCAATGCAGATAGACGCATCAGCGGGATTTCCGGTTTAGCAGACGGACGTTATCTCAAAGCTACTGGCCCGGCCGTAAATATATTTCGCAAACAGCAAGGACTTGGTTACAACGACAAACTTGGCGATCGCATAATTGGAACCTTTGGTAATTGTGCAGGTGGAAGCACACCTTGGGGAACAGTGCTGAGTGCGGAAGAAAATTTTCAAGCTCAGGTACCCGAACCAGTTTATGCAGATGGAACCTCCTTTGAACCAGACAAAGTTGGCTTTAGCATCGCCGAAGGAGATTTATACGGACAAGGTAACGTTTTTGGACTTGCTGGGAACAAATACGGTTGGATAGTAGAAGTAGATCCAGCTAACCCCAACGATTATGGGACAAAACATAGTTGGTTGGGGCGCTACCGTCATGAAGCCGTAGGAGTGCGTGTCGAATCAGGAAAGCCTCTAGCGTTTTATTCGGGGTGCGATCGAAGAGGTGGACACGTTTATAAATTCGTTAGTAGCGCTAAAGTTTCCGATCCCAAAGACAAAGCTAATTCTCAGCTACTTTCTGAGGGAATGCTTTATGCAGCCAAATTCGACGCTAACGGTACAGGTAAGTGGATACCTTTAAATGCAGGTACTGCTGTAAATCCAGATATTCCGAGCAATATTGCTGGAAATCTAATTAATCTACCATTAGGACCGCAATCGTCAGGGGAAAAGCGCACGCTTTTTGAAGTTCCACAACCCATTCAAGGCAATTATTTAGCAGCATCAAAAGATGAAGAAGTTACAAAGTATAAGCAAAAGTTTCAAAAACTTGGCGATTTATACACAGGTAACGACGAAGAAAAGCAGGGTGCAATATTAATTGACGCTCATTACGCTGCTAACGCCGTTGGTGCAACTTGTACGGCTCGTCCGGAAGACACCGTAATTGCACCGAATGGAGACTTGTATATTTGTTTCACCTCCGGTACTCCTGGTAAAGAAGGTGGTGCCGATAGCAGAGTTTTCCAAGGTCCGAAAGGTGAAGTTGGTTACGAATATGGATGGGTAATGCGTCTCACAGAAGACGCGAATGAACCAGCAGCCATGACTTTTAAATGGGAAATGCTTGCTACAGGTGGCGAACCTGCGAGCGGCGGGATGGGTTTTGCAAACCCCGATAACCTGCTGATCGATAAAGGTGGTAATTTGTGGATGGTCACAGATACTTCAACATCCAAATTAAATAGTGCCGTCAAAAATCGTACCGACGAGAAAGGTAAAGCTGCAAATATATCAGGATTATTTGGCAATAATAGTATTTGGTATATTCCCACAAACGGTGAAAATGCAGGCAAAGCTTTCTTATTTGGTATCGGACCGATGGAGTGCGAAACAA
The DNA here is from genome assembly GCA_050329355.1 of Rivularia sp. (in: cyanobacteria). Lineage (GTDB taxonomy): Bacteria > Cyanobacteriota > Cyanobacteriia > Cyanobacteriales > Nostocaceae > Rivularia. The sequence continues at coordinate 1,950 of JBHJOU010000407.1, read as the reverse complement.
CCGGACCTTGCTTTACTCCCGATGAGCAAACGATGTTTCTATCTATCCAGCATCCCGGAGAAGCCAACGGTACTCGTTTAAATCAAGCTTCGGAAAACCGAGACTACCTTGTGTATACCACTACTGGAGAAGAGTTCGCACAAAGCCGTAAAGTCCCCATTGGTTCTAACTGGCCCGACAAAAGCTCAGACGCTCCTCCCAAGCCTGCGGTTATTTATGTCACAAAAACCTCATAAACTTAGTTGCTAATTATTATCAATTAGTTTAGAATTAATTCCATTGTGATTATAAACACGGCAGATTTACCTTTTCTGAGATAAATTTGCAACTAAAGATAAAAGAACTTTAACGTTCTCATAAACACAAAGTAGCGAATTTACGCAATAATGGTATTTGTCATGCCTAATTATTAGTGGCTAAATATACTTGCAACCCCTATTATTACTGCTAAAAATTTGTTGCTCTTTTAAGAGACTTGTCGAGCCAACAGCAGTATGTCTTTTTCAAGGGATTTACTCTAGATGAATTATATAATTACCAACAATTCATCTATACAATAGCAGAGTTCCTTGAAACACTTCATCTACCTTTTGGCTGAGCCAAAAAAATTAACTAGAGTTCTTTGCGAATACAAATCGCTAAGCGCATGAGTTAAATCCTAAATTGATTTGACCATATTTACAGGGTGGTGGCAAATCGATGGAATACCTTTGAACGCTTTTAAATCAAGCAAATACAAACCTTACCAATTACGGAATCTTTGATAATGTATTCTACAAATCGCCCTGGCAACAGTAACTTTTCGCAAAACGCTAACAACAACGCCAATAACACTAACAGCAGTTCTCTGCCACAAAGATTATTTACACGTCGCGAAGTGATTCCACCACGTAACGACGTATTATGGCGGATTGAGCGCGGTGCAATCCGGACATTAACCTGGAGTGAAGATGGGGCATTTATCACTCTAGGTTACTGGGGTCCGGGAGATTTGGTTGGCTATCCACTTTCGAGAGTTAAACCTTACCAAATCGAATGTCTGACCAGCGTTGAAGTCAGCGTTCTACCACCTCAAATGTGGCAGCAAGACGTTGAAGCCTTGATATCTCACATTCAACAATCAGAAGAGTTATTAAGTATAGTACATCGTAAACCAATTTCGCTACGTTTGTGGCAATTTTTATGTTGGTTGGGTGAAAAATTTGGTCGTGAAGTAGAACAAGGTAAACTTATCGACCTTAACGTTACCCATCAAGAGATGGCAGAAGTCTTAAATACAACACGTGTTACCGTAACTCGTTTGTTGCAACAGTTTGAAGACGAACAGAATATAGTACGTCACAAACGACGCATCATTCTACGTTTACCGAATAAAGACGTTAAAAAATAATCACAAATGTTAAGTGGTTTACACTGTTAACTACTTAACATTTTTTTGGTACAATTAGTTTGTTTATTCATAAGTGAAATCCCTTAAACTAATCTTAATTTAAGGGTACAACTTATGATTTAATTAATAAATAAGCATAATTGTATCGGTGTGTGTGGGAAGATGAGAAAAACTATTTGGAATATTCTGAAACTGAGTCCAGCCATTGTAGCAGCAACATTTTTTAGTGCGAATGGTGCAATAGCAGAAGAAATCAACGAACAAGTAACACCTGTTGCCGAGTTGTCTGAAGAAACCAGCCCTATGGGTCAGGTAACATCAGTATCGCAGTTTTCGGACGTACAGCCAACAGATTGGGCATTTCAAGCGCTGCAATCATTGGTAGAGCGTTACGGTTGTATTGCAGGTTATCCCAACGGTACATATCGGGGAAATCGGGCTTTGACTCGTTATGAATTTGCCGCAGGTTTGAATGCTTGTTTAGATAGAGTTAACGAACTGATAGCCACAGCGACAGCGAATATAGTTACTAAAGAAGACCTAGCAACTTTACAACGTTT
>JBHJOU010000927.1:0-13829 GCA_050329355.1 Rivularia sp. (in: cyanobacteria) | reverse complement strand
GCTAAGAATAATAAACCAGAAAGAACGATGTGAGCTGCGGCTACACCTTCAAATGACCAGAAACCGGGGTCAACAGCAGTACCTCCAGTAACGCTCCAACCACCCCAAGATTCGGTAACGCCTAAACGTGCCATGAAGGGTAGTACGAACATCCCTTGCCGCCACATTGGATTTAATACGGAGTCTGAGGGGTCGAAAGTCGCTAATTCGTATAAAGCCATCGAACCAGCCCAGCCCGCAACCAAGGCTGTATGCATTAGATGTACAGAAATAAGCCGTCCTGGGTCGTTCAGAACTACTGTATGTACTCGGTACCAAGGTAGTCCCATTGACTACGCTCCTCCTCGATAATTATGTTTACAAACAAATTTTTGAGTTTTTGTTATTAGCAGACTTTGTTTTTTGACTGAGCGCGTCTTAAATAGTTAAGTAAGAAACGCATTAGTCACCATGACACTCTCCCTCCTCAGAAACTACTTCTTCCGAGGCAGAATTATTCATGTAAAAATGAGAATGTTTTAAAAAGTGTAACTATTCGTGGAACTGTTTGCAAGAGTGTTAACAGCAGGCTTGACACTGATATGCGGTAACAGCAATGTAGATGGGAATACTTATATCTTTTTTTTTATTTCGGTGGATGCAGCCCCTATAAGGCTTATACCATTTTGGATTTTAGATTTGAGATTTTGGATTGCAAAACCTGATTATACGAGGGTTTCGTTCTTTGCTCTGTCGCAATCTTTTTTGAAATCGGTTCTAGTTTAGAAAACCTATGTCGATCAAAAAATAACTCCTTCTCAGTTTTTAACTGTGAGTGTTATTACTGGTTAAAAAGTATAAAATAGCTCAAAAAGTTGCTAAGACGGAATCTTTAACTTCAATGTGTGAGGGAGCGAACTTAATGCGATGAGGGACTAATGTGAGAAGAACATCGGCATTGGGTTAAGCAAGATGAAGCAGATGATTTTACTCAAACAAATCATGTCATTTCACAACCGAGTGAATATTTTGCAGTTGACACTTAGCAGAACCATTTCCCAGGCGTTCGATGACTTGTTCGGCACTAATTAAACGTTTTAGAACTACTTGACCGATATTTTGAGGTGGAGTCTCTCGCGGTACGGATAATACTGGCTGAACTTCCACTGTGACGATCGCATCTTCAACCTGATAAAGCCACATCACCTCGCTGTCTTCTACCAAACAAATATTTAAGCGTTGAATATCTGGTTGTCGTCGCCATGCTGTTACTTGCCATAGTCCGTCGAATGCCCATACTCTGCCTACTTTCCAGCCTTCGGACAAGAAAAAATATTTCACGTTTTATAATCCTGTTAAGAGTTAAATAAAGGTCAAAGGTTAAAGGTTAAAGGTTAAAGGTTAAAGGTTAACGGTTAAAGGTTAAAGGTTAAATTTCCTTTGTTTTTTTGAACCCAATATAATATCCTTCTGTATCTGTATGCCTGTTTACTTGATGAGCCGTCTTGTTTACCACTAGTACAAAGTTTTGTTGGAACCGAAGACTTGAGAAAAGCTTATCAAACCTCTTGCCATTCAGTCGGTATTTTAAGATAAATTTCGTTGATTTTAAGTTTTTGTCTGTCAGGGGATACGGTATTGGGAATCTTGTAATTTTTGACCTGAGAAAACCTAGAGATATTGCCAAACATATAGTAAAATATCTCACCGCTTATTTTTATTTATTAGTTCCTACTGCTATGAGTTTGTTTTCCTTATCTGTAAGAAGGCAAGGGCGAATTAGATTATTATTCTCCTTGCTGTGTATTTGTGTTTTGTTGGTTTCTAGTTGCGCGAATAATCAAGTTACTAATCCATCTGCTTCAGCTTCTGGAAATGGTCGCATTACCATCGGTACTACTGCAAAACCGCGTACTCTTGACCCCGCAGATGCTTACGAGTTATCTTCGCTGTCATTGGTTTATAACATGAGCGATCGCCTTTACACTTATGCACCTGGAAGCACGGAACTCAAACCGGAATTGGCTACGGCATTACCAACTGTCAGCGACGATGGGTTAATTTATACGATTCCTATCCGTCAGGGTGTTGTGTATCATGACGCTACAAAGTTTGATGCAAAGGCGATGGAGTTTAGTTTACGTCGCTTTATTGAAAATAAAGGTAAGCCATCTTTTTTACTCTCTGATATTGTGGAGTCAGTAAAAGCCACGGGAGATTATCAGTTAACAATTAAGTTAAAACAACCCTTTGCAGCTTTTCCTTCATTACTGGCTTTTTCTGGAGTTCCTGCACTCTCTCCCAAAGCTTACGAAATCGGTGAAGGGAAATTTGAACCGAATAAATTTGTGGGAACTGGCCCTTATAAGTTAACTAAATTTGGCACTGATTCCCTGACATTTGATGTATTCGACCAATATTGGGGAGAAAAACCCCTTAATAAGGGAGTAAATGTACAGATTCTCAGTAGTGGTGTCAATTTGTACAACGGCTTTCGTAAGCAAGGGGTAGATGTTGCTTATGTTAGTTTAGACCCCGACCAGGTTACTAGTTTGGACAAAATGTCCAAAGAAGGTAAATGGTTAACAATTCCTAATGAAGGTAGCGTGGTTAGTTATTTAACACTGAATCGTAATCAAAAACCCTTAGATATACCGGAAGTGAGACAGGCGATCGCCGCAATGGTTGACCGCAAATTAATATATGACAGAGTGTTGTACGGTCAAGCGCAAGAAGTTTATAGCATGATTCCGACAACTTTTGATGTTTATAAACCAGTATTCAAAGAAGAATATGGTGATGGTAATGCTGAAAAAGCCAAAGAATTACTCAAAAAAGCCGGTTTTTCCAAAGATAATCCTGCGGTAGTAGAAGTTTGGTATCCTTCTAGTTCAGCAACTCGCAGTTTAACAGCTTTGGTTTTAAAAGCACTTGCGAAAAAAACAATGGATGGAATACTAGTATTGGAAGTGAATACTGTAGAATCTACATCCGCTTTTAAAAATATTGGTGAAGGTTTATATCCAGCATTTTTACTTGATTGGTATCCTGACTTTTTAGATGCCGATAATTACATTCAGCCATTTTTATCTTGTCAGAAAGGTTCTCCAGAAAAAGGATGTATTGAAGGAGGAAGTCAGAGTCAAGGTTCGTTTTTTTATAGTCAAAAAATGAATAAACTAATTGACCAACAACGGCAAGAACAAGACCCCAAAAAACGCCAGAAAATTTTTGCAGAAATTCAAGAAATACTAGCATATGAAGTACCTTATGTTCCTTTGTGGCAAAGTAAAGATTATGTATTTGCTCAAAATGGAATTACCGGGGTGCAATTAGATGCTACTCAGAATTTGATATATAAAAATATTAAGAAAGAAGGTTAGAGGTTAAAGGTGAAAGGTCAAAGGTCAAAGGTCAAAGGTTAAAGGTCAAAGGTCAAAGGTCAAAGGTTAAAGGTCAAAGGTCAAATATTTTTGAGTTTTGTATTTCTAACTCCTAATTCCTAACTCTTAACTTTCAATCCAAAATCCAAAATTTAAAATCCAAAATCCTATGTCACGATCAAAAGCTTTAGCGTATTACGTTACTACTCGTTTGTTGTTGGCTCCGCTGCAAATTCTGACTATTATTACTATCGTTTTTCTATTACTTAGAGCCACTCCTGGAGACCCGGTTGATGCTATTTTAGGAGGTCGTGCGCCGGAAAGTGCTAAGGAAGCATTACGGACACAATTAGGTTTAGATTTGCCTTTGTGGTTACAATATTTTAGATATTTGGGTAAACTGCTGGTCTTCGATATGGGGGAATCTACAACTAGTCGGGGACAGTCGGTTTGGCAGATTATTTGGGAATATTTCCCAGCGACGGTGGAATTAGCGGTATTTGCGATTATCATCGCTCTGGTGGTTGGGATTGCAGTCGGTACTATTTCGGCTTCTCGTCCGGGTACTGCGCTTGATTTGGGTGGGAGATTATTCGGTACTATTACTTATGCTTTGCCAATGTTTTGGGCAGGAATGATACTACAGTTGATTTTCGCTGTTTGGTTGGGTTGGTTTCCTTTGGGAACTCGTTTTCCGGCAACGATGGGTTCTCCAGAAGGTTTTACTGGGCTATATACAATAGATAGTCTTTTGAGCGGTAATTTTGCTCAGTTCTTTACTGCAATTCAATATTTAATATTGCCTAGCTGTACATTAGGAATATTACTCAGCGGTATTTTTGAGCGGATTGTGCGGGTAAATTTACAGCGAACTATGCAGTCGGATTATGTGGAAGCAGCAAGGGCGAGAGGAATTCAAGAAAGAAAGATTTTGGTTTCCCACGCTTTGAGAAATGCTTTGATTCCGGTGATTACGGTATTGGGTTTAACTTTTGCATCGCTGCTTGGTGGAGCAGTGTTAACCGAAGTAACATTTTCTTGGCCTGGATTAGCTAATCGATTGTTTCAAGGAATTAGCGAAAGGGATTATCCCACAGTGCAGGGAATCATGATATTTTTCGGGACTATTGTTGTGGGAGCGAGTATTTTAATTGATATTTTGAATGCTTATGTTGATCCGAGAATTCGGTATTAGAAGTTGGTAATTGGTAATTGGTAATTGGTTTTTTAGGGTGCTGTTATTGCAGAGCGTAACGCACCTTTTTTATATACATTCAGGAATAATGTTATTTTATCAGTAATTAAACTCAGATGATTGCCTGAATGAATAGTGATATGTTGGTAAAAATATTATTTTTAGCAGCCGATCTAATAACATTTGAATAGTGTAGAAGAATAGTAAAGCTATAATTAGGATACTAGACAAGCCAGATAGCGGTTATATTAATGGCAGAATTAACAATTCAAATACCTGATGAACTAGCTCAACGTTTACAACCTCTGCAAAATCGCTTACCTGAATTACTTTGGCGATTGTTAGACTTTGAAAATTTACCATCTGTATCTCAATCAAAACTTAAAACAGAAACTACAAATATTCCCGCAGTTTATCAAGAAGTTTTGGATTTTTTAATTAAGCGTCCAACACCAGAAGAAATTATTGCTTTTAAAGTTTCACCCCTAGCTCAAAAGCGGTTGGAAGAGTTATTAGGAAAAAACCGCTCTGCAACACTTACTTCAATGGAATTAGCTGAGTTAGATGTTTATGAACAATTAGAACATATGATGATTTTATTAAAGGCAAGGGCTTTCAAACGCGATTAAGAGATATGACTTCTGACTATATTTCTGTGGAACTGCGTAAGCTTGTAGTAAATAGAGCTTCAAAGCGATGTGAATATTGCCTAATACATCAAGATTTTTCTATTTATACCCATGAAGTAGACCATATTATTGCAGTAAAACATGGTGGTGAAACTACTGAGGATAATTTGGCACTTTCATGTTTACCTTGTAACCGTCATAAAGGTTCTGATTTCGCAACTATAGATCAACTTACTAAAGAAATTTTTCCTTTGTTTAATCCCCGTCGTCAGGTTTGGGATGAACATTTTTATCTTGAAAATGGGAGAATGCTTTGTCCAACTTTGAGAAATGCATTAATTTCGGTTATTACCGATGTATATTCATGCACTTAACATAAATTACCGTGGTATATTCTTAAGTAACTAAACTCAGACGATTGCCTGAATGAATAGTGATATTCCCGTAAAAATATTATTCTTAGCAGCCGATCCAAGTGATGCTTCTCGGCTGCGTTTGGGGCAAGAGTTGCGAGATATTAAGGAAAGGCTACGAATTGCTAAGGAACCAGGAAAGTATCAGTTAGAACAGCTAAACTCAGTTAGAGTTGCGGATATCACACAGGCAATATTTGATTTTGAGCCGCAGATTATACATTTTTCTGGGCATGGTACGAATCAAGGTGAGCTTTGCTTTGAGAATGAAGTAGGGCAAATTCAACTCGTAAAACCTGATGCTTTAGCGGCAATGTTTGAGTTATTTCTAGAGCAAGTTAATTGTGTACTGTTAAATGCCTGCTATTCTGAAATTCAAGCTATGGCGATCGCGAAGCATATTCCCTATGTAATTGGAATGAATGACGCAATTGGAGCCAAAGCCGCGATCGCCTTTGCTGTTGGTTTTTACAAGGCTTTAGCTGCAAATCGTGGCGTTGAAGAAGCGTACAAGTTTGGCTGTGTAGAAATTCGCCTCCAAGGTATTGCAGAGCATTTGAAACCAGTTTTGTATGTAAAAAAAAAGCTTTAATTCTTTCTCAACAGCCAAAAGTTGACCAAATCATTCCTAATCCGTTCATTCCGAGGAGTGGGATAGTCAAAACCTCTCAAAAATTCTTTGGTAGAGAAAAAGAACTTAATCGGATATTTGAGACGCTCAATAGTGGAAGTAGTGTAGCACTGATTGGTGCCAGAGAAATTGGTAAATCTTCGTTACTCTGGGCTATTTCTCAGGAAGCAGAAACAAAATTAATTCCACCCCGTAAAGCAATTTATTTGGATATGAGCCAAATTTATGACGAGGCTGATTTCTACTATGCTTTATGTTCTGAAATAGGAATAGAAGATTGTAAAGGAATTCGTTTGACGAGGGCTTTACAAAAACAACGTCCCCAATTGCTGCTTTTACTTGATGAAATCGAAAAAATGACTTGGGATGGTTTTACAAATCAGGTAAGGGGACAATTACGGGGATTAGCAAATGGACATGATGCGCCTTTACGTTTAGTTGTCGCTGCTTCTACTTCCTTAGATCAACTTTTTCCCGATAGTAATCAAATTGGGATGGTTTCGCCCTTTCAAAATATTTGTCTTGAGGAACAAATTAACTTATGGGATGAAGCTACTGTTTGTGATTTTATTCGTTATCGATTGGAAAATAATCCGATTCAGTTTACAGAAGCAGAAATGACACAAATTGTAAAAAGCTGCGGTGGTTTTCCCAAGGAAATTATGCAAATGTGTTATCGAACTTATGCGCGGTATGTAGAGGGGGTGAGATGAATATATTTCACGACTCTGCTGGTATTCGCAACCGCCTAGGATTAAAATCCCAGACTCATAAACTAAGTCCACTCAAGTGGACTAAACAGTTTTTTAGTCCTCTTCAGAGGACTTTGGCTGTTAGCCCGGAAATTGATTTCCGGGCGGGTGTAGTTGATTGCACAGAATAGCAGAGAAATAAAAATGACCCAAGAAACCCCCGTACCGCTTCTAGATTTAGCGCCAAAACTCAAACGTCCCCTTTCTCTGTGGAATCCTGTAGATTATCTACGCCTGTTGTATTGGGTGTTTTACTTTCCCCAAGCTTTGCGGTGGTATGTGGATACTTTTGGGGGTGGGTATATTCCGGAAGCGGAAATGAATTGGCGAAAGGGATTGGAATTGCTGCGTCAAAATTCCGTTCAGCGTAATTTATTTTTCCAAGGGTTGTTATTAACAGTTGTCACACCATTTATTGTCAGTGGAATTCTACAGAGTATAGGTGTTTCAATTGATTGGTTTGGCGTGGTAAGAGGCGTGGCTTTTGGCGTGGGTTTAGGCGTGGTAAGTGGCGTGGCAAGGGGCGTGGCAAGTGGCGTGGCTTTTGGCGTGGCAAGTAGCATGGCTTTTGGCGTGCCTTATGGCGTGGCTTTTAACGTGCCTTTTGGCGTGGGTTTTGGCGTGGCAAGTGGCGTGCCTTATGGCGTGGCAAGTGGCGTGACTTTACACGTGGCAAGTGGCGTGGCTTTTGGCGTGGCTTTTGGCGTGGGTGCCGTGGCTTTATACGTGGTAAGTGGCGTGCCTTATGGCGTGTTAAGTGGCGTGGCTTTTGGCGTGGCTTTTGGCGTGGCGCTTCTCCGTGCAGACAGTTGGTTTATTGCTTTATTCTTCAATATTAGATACCTGCAAAAAAGTAGCTTAGTTTTTTTACGCATTACTTCACTACCCATACCTTTTCTTTCTGTTCGCTTAAGAAAATGGCTGCAACAGGATTGGGAAACAGGTTTGAAAAACATTAATCAACTGCTTGCATATACCTTGCAATTTATCCCTGTTGTCAAAGCTGTTAATCAAGTACTTGCTAAAACTCCTGCCGAACAAATTGTTTATCGTGTCTCTCAGTTAGCTGAAGCACCTTTTGATTGGAAATTAGTAGGTTTCGCTTCAGCTTCTTTAACAAAACAAATTAATTTACAACTCCTAAGAAGCTTTTTATTCATTCGCTATTCCAAAGAGCCATTTTTTCCTTCTTTGAGAGTGGAAACTCAATTAGATACAGAGGCTCGCGCAACTGCTGCTGGTTTCTGGTATCTCCACGAAAAAAAACCAGCCCAAGCAGAAGAAGCTTTTGCAGTTGTACGTTCTATCCTTTATGGCGAGGAAATGTATGCCCTTGCCCAAACTCTTACAATTTTTCAAGGAACAAAAGTTTTTGATGACATTGCCAGAATCTCTGTAGAGACGCGATATATCGCGTCTCTACAATCGTCCCAGGAAAACCTTTTACGCCCAACAACTTGGCAGGCAATTTTTAGCCTGCACCGCGTTGTAGAAGATGCCCAACTTGTAAAACGCAGTGTATCCCGTGCAACCCGTGCCTTTGCTCTTAACCACGCTCAAGGAGAACTTACCAACATCCTAAATAATTCCCAAACTCTACCCCAAGCAGAAGGAGGAATCATCATTGATATAGCTGAAATTTGGCAAAAAGCTTTACTGCAAATTGCTGGTGAGGTAGGAGAAGTCACCATTACCCAACCTATCCGCAATCCCTACATTATCGGCGATCCAGTTATGGGGGAAAAATTTGTCGGAAGGGAAGAGGTGATGAGAGAGCTTGAAGAGTTATGGGTGAGAGGTGAGCAATTGCAATCTGTGGTAATTTACGGTCACAGGCGTATGGGTAAAACTTCGATTTTACGCAATGCTGCTAATTCTGTAGGTTCGGGGGTAAGGCTAGCTTACGTGAATATGTTAATTGCTGGCAATATTTCTGAGGGAGTTGGGGAAATTTTGATGGCGATATGTGATGCTGTTTCGGAAGCGGTAAATATTCCACCTCCGGATGATGAAAAGTTACTTAAGCTTCCCGAAATTACTTTTAAAAGATATTTGAAACAGGTTGTAGAGTCTTTCCATACAACGTCTTTACAGGGTTTAATTATCGCTATTGATGAGTTTGAGAAAATCGAAGAATTAATTGCAGCAGGAAAAATTTCTGAAAATTTTCTTGGTTATCTGCGGGGATTATTGCAAATGAATTCTCAAATTGCTTTTGCATTCGCAGGTTTGCATACTTTGGAGGAGATGACAGCAGATTACTTTCAACCCTTCTTTGCTAGCGTAATTCCCATTCACGTAGGTTTTATGGAGCCTGCTGTTACCCGTCAAATTCTTGCTAACCCCGTACAGTTATCAAATAATAATGTAGAGACGTTAAATTTAACGTCTCCAGATGCAACGTCTACAGAGGAAGATTTTCTTCTCGACTACAAACCCGAAGCATTAGATAAAATCTACGAATTCACCCACGGACAACCTTATTTAGTCCAATTAATCGGCTTTGTGCTAGTTCGCCGTTACAATGACCAAGTGTTTGAAATGGGACGAAAGCGCGACTCGGTTTTCACGGTGGAAGATGTGGAAGCAGTTATCAATAATACTGATGTTTTTAAACGGGGGCGCTACTATTTTGATGGCGTTTGGAGTCAAGCAGCCCAGGGAGCGGAAGGGCAACAAGCTATACTTCGGGTACTTGCACCGCATCCAGAAGGATTGAATTATGAGGATGTTATGGGGGAAGTTTCTAAAGAAGGTTTTGACGAGGAAAATTTACAAGCAGCAATCAAAACTTTAAAAAACCATGATGTTGTTAAAGAGACTCAGGGACGGTTGTGTATTATTGTGGAATTGTTTCGCCGTTGGTTGGTAAAGGAAATAATCTGACGCGAAGGTGTAAAGTAACTATTCCTACCCAATTAAATATAGATTTTCATTGCGATTGCTTCGCTTCGCTCGTAATGACATAAGTAATATCCTTTACGCTTACATTGGAATGATAAAAAGTATCTGCAAAAAAACTTTGCGTTCCTCTGGGCTTACCTCCGCGTCACTTTGCGTTAAAAATATATAATTCCGATACAAACGGATTTGATATAAATACTTCGCGTACTTATTAAATCGCGTTCTAACCCAACTGACAAATCGCTTTCAAAACCTGTAATAACTCAACTGCTCGCTCAGATTCCATCAAGTTTAATAATGGCATTAATTGATATATTGGAGGATTTCCCTGCTGAATATATACAAATTGATATTCCCTTCCGTTGGTAGTCAAACCCCAAACTGATTTTTGATGTTCTAAACATTCATAAGCGTAAGTAAGTAATTGTGGTAAACCAGCCGATACAGCAATTTCACTATTCTTTGATTCAATTATTAGAACCCAAAACGATTTTGCTGCATTTAATTTTGTTTTATTAATAGCTAAAATATCCAGCCTACCTGTAACTTTTGTATCTTCGTCTTCAATAACTATATCGGCAATATTTTCTTCTAAAGCAATTTTGATAGGAGAACGATAAAAGCCAGCTAACCGCATCAATGGAAAAACTGTTAAAGCTTTGACTAATCCTTCTAGAACTTTACTTTCAATAATATAATTATCAAAATCCGTCCTAATTTGTAAAAGTTCTTGCCGTTCAAATTCGCTTAAAGGCTCTAGCGATAACAATGATGTGAATGAATCATTGTATTGCCTTTGATAGCCAAAAAGACGGTGAATATCCCCTATTGATAAGTTTTTACTTTGGAGAATTGCCATAAGGTTAATATTGTGGTTTGTTAAATTATTAACCCACCTTCGTTGGGTTTCGTCTGTGTAGACGGGGTTTAAACCGCCAGATTAATCCTAATTTAACATTTCCACTCAACTTAAAACAGCTATAACTTGAAGAAGAAACTGTAGAGAGGACAACAGTTATATGGGATGGACACCATTAAGGGAACGTCTTGATCGATTACCGCTGATTCTCGCTGGACCAATTTTACGACGTACTGAAGCCGATTCTGTAACTGTATGGGTGGCTTTAAAAGCAAGTCGTCATGTAACTTTAACAATATTTGATCAAAATCATAATTTCTTATTTGAAAGTACTAGAACTACGGCAAGAATTGGCATTAATTTACACGTTGTTGCTGTGACTGCGAAGGCTTCATCAAATGTACTGATTAATGGTGAAAATTATCTCTACGATTTAGATTTTGGTAATGGTGAATTACTTAATAGTCCGGGTATATTAACTACTGAAGGAACGCTCGAAGATATTACTTATTCTTTATATAAATTACCTTCTTTTGCATTACCACCAAACGATTTAAAAGATTTACGGATTATTCACGGTTCTTGTCGTAAACCTCACGGGGAAAGTTTGGATGCACTTGTTGCTGTGGATAAAATGATTAAAGAAGCCTTAGAAAAAGACTCCCAAAAACGACCTCATCAACTGTTTTTAACGGGAGATCAAATTTATGCTGACGATGTTGCTGATGTATTACTTTTCATGTTAATGGATGCAGGAGAAACACTTTTAGGATGGTCAGAAAAGTTACCTGATGTTGAAAATTTAGCAGAATTACAACCGGGAAAACGCAATAATTTAGCAACAAAAATTGCTGGTTTTACGGCAAGTATTGGTAAGTTTAGTAATCTGAAAAATCTTGCTAAAAGTCATCTATTTACTTATGGTGAATATTTGGCAATGTATTTATTTGCTTGGAGTGATGTACTCTGGATTGATACCGAATTTTTCCCGGATTTTATAGATGTTAATTCGGAACATTGGCAAGCTAAAAATGATGAAAAGAAAGCTTACGATCAAGAAGTTAAATATATTAAAGATTTTTGGTCAACTCTTAAAAACGTCAGACGTGCTTTAGCAAATGTTCCCACTTATATGATATTCGATGACCACGAAATTACCGATGACTGGTATTTAAATATGGCTTGGTGTTCCCGTATTCTCGATCAACCTTTGGGAAGACGGGTTTTACAAAATGGAATGTTAGCTTATACTATTTGTCAAGCTTGGGGTAATACACCAGAACAGTTTGAAAAAGATACCAAAGGTGAAATATTACTCAAAGCTGCTGTAGCTTGGTCAATGAGTGGTGGTACGAATACCACTTGTGAATTACAAATTAATCTTGGTGTCGGTTTACCGAGTGTTGTAGAGATTCAACAGAATTCAACAAAATTACCTCATTTCGAGGCTACATTAACTTGGCATTATATAGTTAATGGTCCCGGTTATGAAGTTATATTACTTGATACCCGCACTTGGCGAGAATTTCCCGGTAAACAATTTGATTTTCCCGCACTTATTAGTCAAGAAGGTTACGAAGAACAGATATCAAAATTAGTGCGTCGGAATGATGTGAAAGTTACTTTTATTGTGTCTCCAAGTCCGTTTATTGGTGTACCTTTTGTAGAAAGAATTCAAAAAATTGCTAAAAGTTTTTACCAGAAAATTGGTAATGCAGCTTGGGGTTTTGATACTGAAGCTTGGGCATTAAATGAAACTGCATTTGAAAGAATGCTTGCTAAATTAGCATTACGAGCATTACCTAATTCAAAAAGTCGTGTAGTGTTTTTATCTGGTGATGTTCATTATAGTTTTGGTGCGCGTTTACAATATTCAACAACACATCCTTTTGAAAGTTCTCAACCAGTTAATTCAGAATTAGTAGTTGCTCAATTAACTAGCAGTTCATTTAAGAATGAAGTCAGCGGTATGGGTGGTAGTCATTCCGCACACAAAAAAGGTTTTGTTCCCATTGGAGTTAGCAGCGATTTACCAACAGCAGAAGTATTAGGATGGCGAAATCAACAAGGAAAAGAATCAGAAGTTGGTAATATTTGTCTGCTTGTTGAAGATGTATTTCAACGCATTCCTTTGAAAATTAAAGGTAATCCCGGAATAATTGATTTAGTTAAACAAAGAAATATGTTTCGCAGTGTAGAAATCAGAAAAAAACCCGAATGGTGGTATAGAATTGATTTTCTCGCAGCTAAAGATGAAGAATTAAGCAAATTGAAAGCTGAAAAAGTTGAAACTACTTCCGCAATTGCTCCATTACCAGGAGAAAATCGTAAACAAGCTTTAGAAAAATATTTATCAATGGCAAGAAATTATGGCGATTATATTAGTAAAAAGGGACATGGTACAGAAATTGTCGGTTTAAATAACCTTGGTGAAATCACTTTTGATGTAGTTGATGGTAAAGAAGTTGTAGTTCAAACTCTGTGGTGGAGATTAGAAAGTCAAGAAAATGGCAAAATGTTAGAACCATTTCCATTGACTCGCTGCGAAGTTTCTTTAGATTTTGATGATCAACAACATCCGATCAATGATGTAATTAAGGAAGTTGACAGTTGACAGTTGACAGTTGATAGTTGACAGTTGTTGATTACGAACCTTTAACCTTTAACCTTTAACCTTTAACCTTTGACCTTGAACCTTTGACCTTTAACCTTTAACCTTTAACCTTTAACCTTTAACCTTTAACCTTTAACCTTTAACCTTTAACCTTTGACCTTGAACCTTTGACCTTTGACCTTTGACCTTTTACAATTATGATCAAAAAGCTTGAACCCACTCTTTAACAAAATACTCAGTCCAAATCCCATTTTTCCAATAAGGATCATTTTCTACTAACTGACGTACCGTTTCTTCATCAGCTGCTTCGTAAATGCCAAAAACTTTAGTAGTATCCTTTGTTGGACCAATTGTAACTAAAATACCATCTTCCTTCTGCTTTTTTAATCCATCTAAATGTTCTTGACGATAAGGTGCGCGTTTTTCTAAAACGTTCTCGCAGTAGCTGCCCCACATTATATATTTATTCA